>NZ_DFOZ01000017.1:0-23534 GCF_002377005.1 Limnobacter sp. UBA3528
TTATTCGCTGACGCCGGCCTGGCCAAACTGCCATTTCAGCCTTTCGTAATCCAGCCAGGCGCATTGTTCGGCGGTTAGCTCAACGGCCTTGTGCTGTTTGCAGAACTCTCGGAACTGCTCAAACTGCATGACCAGTTCCACGCACAGCTCTGGATCGCCAATCGAAAACTCGAACTCGACAAAGCGATTGTTCAAGGTGCCGGTCACACGCACATAGCGTGGAATTGATGCCTCCAGAATTCCGTTCATCTCCGGTGGCGGGGTGTCGCTTTTTGATGTTTTGACTTCTTTGATCATTTGGAACCCTCTTGCTTGATTTCCCTAGTAGAAGGGGCAAGGGATGTGCCAGGTGCTCTAAGTGATTGAAATTATTAGGTAGTAAAAAAATAGAGGGGGAATTCTAAGAAATTTACGGGTATTGAAAAGATCAATTGCTGCGGTGCAAGTTGATCAAATGATGAAGTGGATGCGTGTTTCAAACCGATTCCGTCCGGAGTCGAATGTTGACGCATGGATGATTGTTCAGATTGCACTACGAATCTGTACGACCGCGTTGACTTCACTCCTTTTAACAAAGTAGTAGCGTTGCCAGTAACGATATCGCGCGTGGCCTTTTTGTTACCGCTCTGTCGCCAGATTTGACGTGCTTTAAAAACAAACCCCCGCGAGGTATGCACCAGCGGGGGTCCGAAACCGAAACCAGGAAGCAACGGTTTGAAGCTTGAGTTTTGTGTCTTTGTTTATTTCTTTTTCTTGGCAGGCTTTGTGTTTACTTTGGTCTTAAGACCTTGGCCTGGCGTAAATTTTGGTACTACAGCGGCTGCAATCTTGATTGTTTCGCCTGTGCGTGGGTTACGACCCTCACGGGCTGCGCGTGCGCCGGTTTGGAATGTACCAAACCCAACCAACACAACTTTGTCGCCATCAGCCATTTGTTGGCTTACGGTGTCGATGAAAGCATCTAGCATTTTACCGGCTGCGGCCTTGGAGCATTCGCTTTTTGTGGCGATTGCGTCAATCAATTCGGTTTTATTCATTGTTAGTAATTCCAAAGAGTTAATGAGCGTAGATAATATTCCACGGAAAACTGCATGTATCAAGGGGTTCAGGCTGTTTTGGGCCTAATTATTTGCAGATTGGGATGCAGAATTCGGGAAAACGCGTCTTCACTGCCCAAGTTGGTGATCACGCTGCGTACTTGTTCACTTTTTAAGGGCACGCGCATTGACGCCGATTGAACACTAACTGCGTGGTTTCCTATGCAGTCACGTGTACTAAATTTCTGCTTAGCAACAAGCCCCTAAAATTGCTGAATTAGTTCCTTGTTCGAATGGTATGGAACTGCCGCAACCTTGAAAAATTCCGTAGTGTCTGGAAAAGTCGCCAATGAACTGGAAGTGTTCTTTGAAGCGCGTGTTTTGCAACATACGGAAAGTGTTGCCGCACACGGGGAAAACCTTGCCGGTTTCCATGAAGTGGTGTTTGTCCAGCAAGAAGCCGTGTGGCTGGTTTTCGCTGGTGCCCTTGTAAATCACTGCCTGGCCGTGGTCTTCACATGCTGTTTCCAAACCGTCCAGCTTGAACAGGCGGTAAGTGGCCGAGTAAAAGCGGGTTTGCCCAACCAGCTGACTTAAACGTTCGTCGGTAATCTCCAGGGGGCGGTCTTCAACCAAACGCGGATCGGTGAAACCGTTTTTTGTAGCCACGCGCAAGAAGTCGTTCCAATACAGGGCACCACCCAGGCATTCGCCGTAGAGAACCGGGTCACTGGCCACATGTGGAGAAATTCTGCGGTCTGAATACACATCGGAGAAGTAAAATTCGCCACCTGGTTTCAGCAGCTCGTAGGCCTGGCGCATGACAGCGTCTTTGTCGGGCGAAAGATTAACCACACAGTTTGAAACGATCACATCAAAACTGTTTTTCTCCAGACCCAGTTCATCGAGTCGTTCAATGTAGCCTTGAATGAAGGTAACGTTGCTGTGTGAGTATCCAAATTTTTTCCGGTGGTATTCGATGTGCCGGTTGGCCACTGCCAGTTGTTCCTCGGTCATGTCCACACCCACTACATGGCCAGTTTCACCAACCAGTTGTGCAAGGGCATACACATCGCGCCCAGAGCCGGAGCCGAGGTCGAGAATTCGTTTCCCCTTCAAGTCTGTTGGGCACACCAAGCCACATCCGTAATAGCGGCTTAGCACTTCGTCGTGAATATTGGACAGCAATGGTTTCAGCCATGCAGGCATGGATGAAAAATCACAACAGGCGGTGGTTTTCAGATCACTGCTGCTTTGTAGTTCTTTGCCGTAATAGTTCTTGACTGCGTCATACATGGTGTAATTCCTGTGTTGAAGGCTGTTTGCGTTGAGCACTGCCGTAATTCGCCTGCCTGCGCCGAAAAGTTACTTGCCCCCGGTTACAGGAATACGCGACTGAAGAATGAGTTGCTTGTGGTATGGTCTGGAAATTGAAACACGCTTATTGATCGTATATGACCAACAACAACAGCCACAGTATCGTCATCGGATACATTCTCTGGATTTTCGGTTTCATGGGCGCTCACCGTTTTTATTACGGCAGGCCCATCTCCGGCATCATCTGGTTCTTTACGCTCGGCTTGTTCTTGATCGGCTGGATTGTGGATTTGTTCTTGATACCGAGCATGGACAAAAGCGCCGATCGTCGCTTTCTGCAAGGCCCGATCAATTACAACATTGCCTGGGTGTTGCTCACCTTCCTTGGCGTGTTTGGCATTCACCGCTTTTACCAACGCAAATGGATCACCGGTTTGATCTACCTGCTGACCGTGGGTCTGTTTGGTATTGGCATCATTTATGACTGGTGCACCTTGAATGACCAAATCGATGAGCTGCACCGCGACGGCACTTTGAACTGAAACCGGTTTATTTCACGGTACCGAAATATTTCTTGGTGTCGCGTATGAACCCATCGAACAAAGCCAGTTTGGCGGCAGGGCTAATCAGCTTTAAAGGTAGGCCCAGCCCGAAACGCCCAGCCATTGCAAATTTCCACACAAATATGCAGCCCTTCTCAGTCGGCGTGACCTCATACAGTTCTGCAAACTGCTTGAATGCAGGGGCGTTGGCCTGTTCCACGTAAAAGGCATGTCGGCGTTCAGCTTCATCCCAAATGAAGAATCGCTCTTTCAGTTTGATGGTGTTGAAGTTGGCTGCCACTTCCCGGGTGGTACCCACGCGAAAGGGCCTTTCGCTGGTGTAGCGGCCGTTCAATGCTTTGCACCACGCCAGTGGTTTGTCAGCCACAAGGCCAGCCCACACTTCGTCAGCCGTGGCATCCAAGTGCATTGAGTATTCAAAGCGAAGTGGGGCTGTGTCGAAAAACGATTCGTCAGTGACCTTGTCGAGGTCGAACCAAATGGCCATGTTGTATTTCCTTTGATGTAGAGCATTTACGCCATAAACAATGCACCAAGCTTGCTGTATTCAGGATCGGTTTTGTCACCTTGATCTTTCTGAATTGCTTGCACCTTTTTTAACACCTCTTCCCAGCGGCGCTCAATGTTCGGGTTGATCATGTTTTGGCGTTTCAACTCGAAGGCTTCGGCAAAAACTGACATGCCGGTTTCGATGTCTATTCCTTCATAAAAACAGCTTTGAATGCCTTGCAGAGTGTCTCGGTCCAGCACCCTTCCGCAAGAAGTGTCGAGTGCTCCGCCGAATATTTCGTCGATCCAGTCTACCGTCGCATCAAAAAACAAGTTTATTTGGCGGCCGCTGTCAACTCGATGGGGGTGACCCGCTGGCACAAACACGCCGACTGATCTGATCCATTGCCCATCGCAAAAGCATTCCACATCGTGGCCGTCCATGTCGATTGCAATTTGGTGTGTCCAATGCGCGTGATCGTGCGTTGCGCCCGGTACGCCGATGAACACGGCCAAGCCCATGGTGCAGGCGAACTTTTCGTTCAGTACCAGTATTCTGTCTGTCATCACATTACCAACTATTCAACAATTTTTAACAGTGTAACGACTGTTGGTTTAGTTGGGATGGATCACTGCCCGGTAAGCTTCAATAAAACGGGGCGGCTGCTTTTTAGGCCTGCCGGTTTTCATGTCGATGCATACCCACTGGGTGTGCCCCAGCATCACTGTGGCTTGGTCACTTTCTCGCACAAACTGGTATTGGCGGGTCATGTCGGCTTTGCCCTCGTTGTGACTGATCCAGGTGGCCACCCACAGCATGTCCCCGGCGAAGGTGGGGCGTTTGTATTCCAGGTGATGCTGGCGTGCCACGCAGCCATAGCCCAATTCTACAAAGTCTTGAAAGGTTAGTCCCAGTTGAGCTGAATGCAGCGCCGCAATGGCCTGCATCCACACCAGGTAAATGGTGTTGTTGGTGTGTTCAAATTCGTCGAGATGTTCTGGCTGCACCGTTAACTTGCCCACAAATTGTGGGGTGCATTGCCACACGCCTGATGGTGTGTCGCTTGCGGCGATGGTTTGAATATCGCTGTCTTTGAAAATGTTCGAGTTGGTCATGAAGTGGGTGGTGCCAAACACAGAGTTGAAAACAACAAGCTGTGATTTGACCGCCACCCGAGATCCAAGTCAATGAAAGTCTTGCTTAAAAATCCACTGAAGCCGACACGATGAACGTACGCGGTGCTGCAACTGAGGCAAACGTGCCGCTGACCAACCAGTAGTTTTCATCGGTGAGGTTTTCAATATTGGCGCGCAATATCAGGGGTTTGTTGCCCAGGCTGGTGCGGTATTGGGCACCAATGTCGTAGCGTGTCCATCCAGCCACACTCAGGTTGTTGGCTGCATTCACTGCCATTTCGGAGGTGTTGATGATGCGACCATTCACGCTGGCTTTGGGTAGCCAGGGCAAATCATAGTCCAGGCCAAGGCTGAAGGTTTGGCGGGGCACGCTCGGTGCTTCATTGCCCTGGTTAACACCACCTGCAGTGCTGCTCAATTCAGCGTCGTTGAACAAGGCACTGGCCATGCCGCGCAGGCCCGGGAAGACCTCGCCGTATGCGCCCAACTCAAGCCCTCGGTTGCGTTGCTCTCCATCGTAGTTTGAGGTGTTGGTGGCTGCGTTGGTTTGCAGGTTGGGTCTGGAAATTTCAAACACCGCTGCGGTGGTTGTAATGCGTCCCCAATCTTTTTTCACACCAATTTCAAATTGTGGCGATTTAAATGGGGCCAGTACTTCACCCGCATTTGCAAATGCCGGGCCCACAATGGTGCCGCGTGTTAGGCCTTCTGTGTAGTTGCTGTAGATCGATGTGCTGGGCGTGGCTTTGAACACCACGCCAACCAAGGGGGAAATGGAGCTTGCGTTGTAGGAACTGGTTACAGCACCTGTGGTGGTGTTGAAGCCGTCTTGCTCCACGGTTTGATCTCGTGCACCCAAGGTGAGTAGCAAGCGGTCGTCCATGAACGCCATGGTGTCGGACAACACATAACTGAACAAGGTACTTTCACTGGCTTTGGCAGGGCCACGGCGCGGTTGCCCTACTGGTGGTAACGGTGTTGGGTTGTAAATATTCGAGGGTACATTGGCACCGCCAGATACAAACACATTGCCGTTTTCCTGTTCAAGCAAACTGACGCCCACATTCACGGTGTGTTTCACACTGGCTGTGTTGAACTTCAGTCGAACACCAGCATCCATGCTGCTTGTTTTGGAGTAAGAGTCAAAGAACGTACCGCGCACGGTGAAGTTGCCTTGTTCATCCAGATCACCTCCGGTCACAGGAAATACCTGCGTGGCATCGCCTTGGCGATAACCCAAACCACCATAGGTGGTTACGTGCTCATTGATGTCGTATTCAAACTTGCTCGCCACGGTGGTGTCTTGCAGTTCTAGGGGGTTGCCCGGGTAAAAATTCAGGTCGCCTGGGGGTGGAGCAGGCACCGCGCTCAACGTGGCTGGAATGCCAATTTGCGGGCGCAATTCCTCAATGTCCTCACGCTGTTCAAAGGCATCGAGTGACCATCGCAATTGGCGGCCACGGTAATCCAGCCCAATGGCTGCAAGCCCCAGTGCAGCATCGCCATTTTTAATACTGCCTTCGCCATCGCGAAGCACGCCGTTGAAGCGAACACCCCATTCGTTGTTTTCGCCAAATCGGCGACCAATGTCCAGGTGTGCACCTACCTGACCTTCGCTTTGAATGCTGGTTTCAAGCCTTGTCAGTGGAATGTCATCTGCACGCTTGGTGACCACATTGATTCCGCCGCCTACACTGCCATTGGGGGCAATGCCATTGACCAAAGCACCAGGGCCTTTCAGCAGCTCGACGCGTTCCAGAATTTCAATTGGCAAACGGCTGGAGGACACCAGACCATACAAACCATTCAAGCCAACATCGCCACTGGGCACGTTGAAACCACGAATTTGAAAGTCTTCACCAAAGCCGCCGGTACCTGTGAGTACGCGCACCGAGGCATCATTTTCAAGTACGTCTTTCAGGGTTCGTGCCTGTTGGTTTTCAAGCAGGGTGGATGTGAAATTAACCGTGCTGAACGGAATGTCCATGACATCGTTGGTGCCTAAAACCCCGAGTGTTCCCTGGCGTGACACCTGACCACCTGCATAGGGCACGGTGCCCGAGCTACTTTCTGTTTCCGCAGAAACTTTGACTTCAGGAAGGGCGTTGTTTTGCGCCCAAGCGGAGGACAAGCCGGCCAGGCTCATTGCCAGGACGGTCGTTTTGAGTTTGAAAGACATAGTGCACACCAAGAATTGAATGAATGGAAGAATTTGATTTATCAGTAATGATAATCATTCTTATGTGTCAATCCTGATGTGTGGTGTATTCTTAGTGAAATAAATAGAAATAATTATTATTTAATAATTGTTGTTGGCAATCAATCCAAATCATTCAGTGGGTGCTTGCCCTCAAATCTGGGTTTCAGCAGGTCAACAATGGTTGCCGCAGTGACAGCATTCAAATTGGCTGGGTTCCACTTTGGCGATTTGTCCTTGTCAACCAGCAAGGCGCGTACACCTTCCGGAAAGTCTGGGTGAACACAACAGCCAATCGAGGCCTGGTATTCAAGCCGCAACACATCGGCGAGATCAGCGCCTGCGTGGCGGTTCATCAATTCAAACGACAGGGCTGCAGAGGTGGGCGACCCGTGCGCATAGGCCTGTGCTGCGTTTGCAAGCCACTTTACTTTGCTTTGTTGAAGTTCTCGCAATGACTGGTCAATATCTGCCAATGATTTCTGATTCATTACTGCATCGATCTCTTCTGCATGTGTATGTACTAAACCGGTGGGTGCTTCCACTTCAAACTGTTTGAGCAATTCTGACAACACGGCTTTGTCCGGGTTGAATTGACCAGTCCAATTGGTTTGCGCTACCGCCTTGAGTACTGTTGCAAATTGATCGTGAGGTACCACTGCATCGGCCCAATTGCCGATCAAGGCATCGCCTGCGTTGATGATTGCGCCGGTCAACGCCAAAAACAAACCAGTTCGCGCGGGCATGCGGTGCAAAAACCAGGTGCCCGCCACGTCCGGGTACAGGCCAATGTGAATTTCCGGCATGGCAATGCGTGCATTCGGGCTGACCACACGGTGTGAGGCGCCCACCATCAGGCCAACGCCACCGCCCATCACAATGCCGTGTGCCCAACACAGAATGGGTTTGGGGTAAGTGTGTATGCGGTAGTCCAACCTGTATTCGCGCTCGAAAAAAGCCTCGGCTTCTGGCGGTACAACACCTGTTTCCACCCGCTTGCTGGCGTGGTGCAAACTAACCACGTCGCCTCCCGCACAGAAGGCCTTGTCGCCAGCAGCACTGAGCACCACACCTGCGATTGAATCGTCTTCAGCCCAGCTTTTGAGTTGCGGATCGAGCAGGTCGATCATGGGCAAGGTGAGCGCATTGAGCGCAGCAGGGTTATTCAAAACCGCATGCCCGAAACTGTGGCCACTGGCGGTGGTGAAAGTGCTGAAAGTGACAGGTGCTGACATGTTTTGATTGTGATGTAAGGTTTTCAGAGCGACTGCAAAAGATACACCAATAAAAAAAGCCCGATGCTTTCGCACCGGGCTTTTTGCAACTACCAGATCAAATTAATGGTGCAGATCGAAACGATCGGCGTTCATTACTTTGTTCCAGGCGGCCACGAAGTCGTTTACAAACTTCTTCTCGGCGTCTGAACCGGCATACACTTCGCACAAAGCACGCAGTTGCGAGTTTGAACCGAAGCACATGTCAGCCAGCGTACCTGTCCACTTCACTTCACCTGTCTTGCGGTCGCGGCCTTCCAACACGCCGTCGGCGCTGGTTGACTTGCTCCACTTGGTGCTCATGTCGAGCAGGTTGGTGAAGAAGTCCGTAGTCAGTGCTTCTGGACGCTTGGTGAACACACCGTGCTGGGCACCACCTACGTTGGCGTTCATGGCGCGCAGGCCACCGACCAACACGGTCATTTCAGGTGCAGTCAAGCCCAGCAAGCTGGCCTTGTCGATCAAACGCTCGGCAGCGGTTCCTTCCAGGCCTTTGCGGGCGTAGTTGCGGAAACCGTCTGCTGTGGGCTCCAGAACTTCGAAGGAGTCCACATCGGTTTGATCTTGCGTTGCGTCTGTACGACCCAAAGCAACAGGCACCTTGATGTCGTGACCGGCTTTCTTGGCTGCGGCTTCAACACCGGCAGCACCTGCGATCACGATCAGGTCGGCGATGGAAATTTTCTTGCCGTTGCCTGCGTCATTGAACTGCTTCTGAATGCCTTCCAGTTGCTCCAGCACCTTGCTCAATTCAGCAGGGTTGTTGGCTTCCCAGTTTTTCTGGGGGGCCAGGCGAATGCGGGCACCGTTGGCACCACCACGCTTGTCGCTGTTGCGATATGTGGAGGCTGAAGCCCAAGCTGTGCGCACCAGTTGAGGAATGCTCAAGCCGCTGGCCAGTACTTTGGCTTTCAGTGAAGCCACGTCGGCCTCGTCGGCATGCTTGTAATCCGCGGCGGGTACTGGGTCTTGCCAGATCAAATCTTCAGCTGGTACCAGTGGGCCAATGTAACGGCTCTTGGGGCCCATGTCGCGGTGAGTCAGCTTGAACCATGCGCGTGCATAGGCATCGGCAAACTCGTCTGGGTTGGCCAGGAAGTGGCGAGAAATTTTCTCGTAGTCCGGGTCCATGCGCAGTGCCATGTCAGCCGTGGTCATCATGGGCTGGTGGCTCTTGTTGGGGTCGTGTGCGTCAACCACTGTGCCTGCACCCGCATTGCCTTTAGGCTTCCACTGTTGCGCGCCGGCCGGGCTCTTGGTCAGTTCCCAGTCGTACTTGAACAGGGTTTCCAGGTAGCCCATGTCCCACTTGGTGGGATTGGGTTTCCACGCGCCCTCAATACCGCTGGTGGTGGCGTCGCCACCCTTGCCAGTGCCGTGCTTGTTGATCCAGCCCAAGCCTTGCTCTTCAATGGGTGCGGCTTCGGGTTCAGGGCCAACCAGTGCTGGGTTGCCCGCACCATGGGCCTTACCGAATGTGTGGCCGCCTGCAACCAGTGCAACGGTTTCATAGTCGTTCATCGCCATGCGACCGAAGGTGGTGCGAATGTCGTGTGCAGAAAGCTTGGGATCGGGATTGCCATCCGGACCTTCAGGGTTCACGTAAATCAACCCCATTTGCACAGCGGCCAATGGATTTTCAAGGTCGCGCTTGCCAGTGTAGCGGCTGTTGGCCTTGTCGCTGGTGGCGAGCATTTCAGTTTCCGGGCCCCAGTACACTTCCTCTGGCTCATACACGTCTTTACGGCCGAATGCGAAACCAAAGGTTTTGAAGCCCATGGTGTCCATACAGTACGTACCGGCCAGGGTAATCAGGTCGGCCCATGACAACTGCTTGCCATATTTTTGCTTGATGGGCCACAACAGGCGACGTGCCTTGTCCAGGTTGCCGTTGTCGGGCCAGCTGTTCAGTGGCGCAAAACGCTGCATGCCGGTGCCAGCACCGCCACGGCCGTCGGCGATACGGTAAGTACCAGCGGCGTGCCATGTCATGCGAACGAAGAATGGGCCATAGTGGCCATAATCGGCAGGCCACCACTCTTGGGAATTGGTGTACAGCGCTTCCAGGTCTTTCAGAAGGGCGGGTACGTCGAGTTTCTTGACTTCTTCCACATAGTCGAAGTCTTCACCCATGGGGTCTGTCAATGGGGAGTTCTGGTTCAACAACTTAATGTTCAACGCGTTGGGCCACCAGCTTGCGTTAGTGGGTGTGCCGGCAATCGCTGTTTTGGGACCGTCGCCCGTGAAGGGGCACTTTGCATCATTTGACATACATCTCTCCTTTGTTGCCGTTAATTATTAACTGCTGAATTCAGTGTAGGGTGCTAAATCCTATCAATCAAGTTGTTTTTATAAATTTACCCTATAGGCAGGGGCAATTGATATTTTTGACCTTCAGCATGTCTTCCATATTAATACCGGAAAAAAAATGGGTCACTCCTCGTCGAAGGAGTCGTACTTCTCGCAAAGAAAGTCGATCAGTGCGCGCACGGCAGGCAACATGCCGCGTCTGGAAGGAAACACCACATGAATGATCTCGCGACGCGGCGACCAGTCTGGCAATAGCTTGACCAGCTCGCCATTGGCCACTTGCTTGGGCACCATCAGGTTGGGCAGTTGAACTACACCTACACCCGCCATGGCACTGGCGCGCAATGCAACCATGTCGGTCGTGACCAGCCGTGGCGAATGAGGTATGACGATTCGTTCGCCACTGGCGTGCGTCAGGCACCACTCAAAAGCGGTTTGAACCTGGCCTTGGGTTTGCCCCAGGCCCAAGCTTGGCCAATGAATCAAATCTTTCGGGTGCTTGGGCGCGCCCATCTTGTTGATCAGGCAGGGCGAGGCCACCAAACACAGGCCCCTGTCCGAGAGCACTTTCAGCACCAAATCACTGCTGTCCAGGGGCAAGGGGCGAACCCGTATGGCAAGGTCGACGCCCTCGGCCACCACGTCCACCCGACGATTACTGGCCTCCATGTGGACAGTGACTTGCGGATGTTTCACCAAAAACTCGGCCAGCATGTCGCCAATGTGTGCGTGCAGCAGGGCAATAGGGCAAGTCATGCGGATCAGGCCACGTGGCTCGGCGTGATTGTGTTCAATCACTTCCTGTGCGCTCTCTGCTTCGATCAACATGGCCTTGCAGTGCTGGTAATAGGTTTTCCCGATTTCAGTGATGTGCAGTTTGCGGGTAGAGCGATACAACAATTGCGTATTCAAGCGCTTTTCAAGCTCGGCAATTCGACGGCTTATTTTCGATTTTGGTATGCCCAAGGCGCGCGCTGCCGCCGAAAAACCCTGGTGTTCAACCACTTTGGCGAAGTAGTACAGGTCGTTTAGATCCATGAATGCTTGCTCGTTATTGTTCTATTTGTAGAACGACTTGTTGAAATTGTGCCTGCTTATCAAAGATTGATTGTTTCAATAGCATATTGCCATTATTAACTGTCAATGTAAAAAGGAAGACAACATGAGCAAGCCTTACATTCGTCTCGACAAAAACAATGCTGCTGTGCTGTTGGTTGATCACCAGGCCGGTTTGCTGTCGCTGGTGCGGGACATCGATCCTGATCGCTTCAAAAACAATGTGTTGGCGCTGGCTGATTTGGCCAAATATTTCAACTTGCCCACCATTTTGACGACTAGTTTTGAGACTGGCCCAAACGGCCCTTTGGTGCCTGAGCTAAAAGAGATTTTTCCGGATGCGCCTTACATTGCACGCCCCGGACAGATCAATGCCTGGGACAACGAAGAATTCCTGGCTGCCGTGAAAGCAACCGGCAAAAAGCAACTGATTATTGCGGGTGTCGTGACCGAGGTGTGTGTTGCATTTCCAGCCTTGTCGGCCCTTGAAGAAGGTTATGAGGTGTTTGTGGTGACCGATGCATCGGGCACCTTCAATGAACTGACGCGCCATTCTGCCTGGGAAAGAATGAGCAATGCAGGCGCCCAGTTGATGACCTGGTTTGGCGTGGCCTGTGAATTGCACCGCGACTGGCGCAATGACATTGAAGGTTTGGGTGCCTTGTTCTCGAATCACATTCCCGATTATCGCAACCTGATTACCAGCTACACCGCGCTGACGAAATAAGTGCAAGGCGTTATGATTTTGACATGAACAAAATCAGACGAATTGAACTTCGAAGCGCCGATTTGGGCGAAGGCATGTTGGTGAAACGTGCCTTGCCCAGTCGCCACCAGCGCATGGTGGGGGCATGGTGTTTTCTAGACCATGCAGGGCCTGTTAATTTTGCACCCGGCAAAGGCATGCATGTGGGTGCACACCCGCACACGGCCTTGCAAACCTTCACCTGGCTGATCGACGGCGAAGTGCTTCACAAAGACAGCTTGGGCAATGAACTGATTATTCGCCCCGGGCAAGTGAATTTAATGACTGCAGGCCATGGCATTGTGCACACCGAAGATTCAGTGGTGAATGGCGGCCGCTTGCATGCTGCGCAATTGTGGATCGCCTTGCCAGAAGAACTGGCCGATTGTGAACCCGATTTTGCACATTATCCGGAATTGCCCGTTTGGCATTCTGAAGGTATTCAACACACTTTGCTGGCTGGTGTTTATGGTGATTTGGAAGCACCCACTGCTGTGTATTCAGAAATGCTGGGCATGGATTTGTTCAGCGAACAGGGCGGCACGGTTAACCTGAGTTTGAACCCGGATTTTGAATACGGATACCTGCCTTTGACAGGGCAGGTGAATGTGGCGGGTGAAACTTACACACCTGATGAGTTTGCGTATTTAGAACCGGGTTTGAACAAGCTTGAGATGACCTTGGGCACCGACTCGCGGGTGTTGCTGCTGGGTGGTTTGCCTTTTGATGCGCCGGTGCAAATGTGGTGGAATTTTGTGGGCCACAGTAAAGAAGCGATTGCGCAGGCTCAACGTGAATGGGAGCAGGGCGGGCCACGGTTTGGGGATGTGAAAGACGAAATTTCAAGCGCCGGCCTGGCTGCTCGATTAACAGCACCGGCGCTGCCTTGGAAATAAATATGGATGGCCTTCAGGGTTATCCATAAGTCAGCCACGCGGCCTGTGTTCGGGCTGCCGTGTTGAACTCGATTACAGTAGAAGAATCGACTGACACGGAGTACCCCATGGATTTTTCCCTGACCCCTGCATTGAAGTCACTTCAGGCCGAAGTGCGAACTTTCATTGCAGAACACATTATTCCCCTGGAAAAAGACCCTCGACAAACTGCGCACGGTCCCTCGGAGGAATTGCGGGAGGAATTGGTGGGCCTCGCGAGAAAAGCAGGTTTGCTGACCCCGCATGCCTCCACAGAACTGGGGGGACGTGGCTGGAGTCACATTGAAAAAGCAATCGCTTTTGAAGAGGCTGGTTATTCCACACTGGGTCCCACGGCCATGAACATTCATGCGCCTGACGAAGGCAATATCCACTTGCTCGAAGTGGTCGCTACACCTGAACAAAAAGAACGCTGGCTCAAACCCATGGTGCAGGGAAAAATTCGCTCGTGTTTCGCCATGACCGAACCTGCACCCGGTGCGGGTGCTGACCCTTCGATGATGCAAACCACGGCTGTGAAAGACGGCGATCATTATGTGATCAATGGTGACAAGTGGTTTATCACTGGCGCTGAAGGGGCAAGTTTTGCAATCATCATGGCAAAAATGGAAGACGGCACCGCCACCATGTTTTTAAGCGACATGGATGCGCCCGGCATTCAGTATGTGCGCACTATGGACGCGATGGATGCCTGTTTCACGGGTGGACATGGCGTGTTGAAGTTCAACAATTTGCGCGTACACGAAAGCAGTGTTCTAGGTGAAATCGGCAAGGGCTTTCGGTACGCCCAAGTGCGTTTGGCACCGGCGCGTTTAACCCATTGCATGCGCTGGCTGGGCCAGGCGCGCCGCACCCATGACATTGCATTGGACTACGCCCGCAAGCGGCAAGCCTTTGGTGTGCAACTGGGCGCACATGAAGGTGTGAGTTTCATGCTGGCCGACAATGAAATGGATTTGCACACGGCGCGTTTGCACATTTGGCACACAGCCTGGATGCTGGACCAGGGCGAGCGTTGCAATTTTGAATCAAGTCGTGCGAAGGTGGTTTGCTCGGAAGCCGAGTGGCGGGTGGTGGATCGCAGTGTACAAATTTTGGGCGGGCAGGGCGTGACCGGCGAAACGATTGTAAGCCGCATTTTTACCGACATGCGTGCCTTCAGAATTTATGATGGCCCCAGTGAAGTGCACCGTTTCAGCATGGGAAAAAAGCTGATTGCAGGTCTGGATAAAAAATAAGGAAACGCCATGAGCAACAATGATCTGTTTTCCATGCAGGGCAAACTGGCGCTGGTCACTGGTGCTTCCAGTGGCTTGGGAAAACACTTTGGGCAGGTGTTGGCCCATGCAGGTGCCACGGTGGTATTGAGTGCACGCAATGTCGAGAAATTGCAGCAAGTGTTGGAGCAAATTCAGGCTTCAGGCGCAGTGGCCCATGCGGTCGCCATGGACGTGAGCAATTCAAGTTCTGTGAAGAACGCAATGGCTCAAATCGTGAAGCAGTATGGTGTACCCGATGTGTTGGTCAACAACGCGGGCCAGTCGATTGCCAAACCCATGCTGGAGCAAACCGAAGAAGACTGGGACCAAATACTGGACACCAACTTAAAGGGTTGCTGGCTGGTGGGCACCGAGCTTGCGCGTGCCCTGGCTGCTGCAGGCAAGCCGGGATCGATTGTGAACATCGCTTCCATTTTGGGCGAGCGCGTGGGTGGTGCAGTGGGACCTTATGCAATTTCGAAAGCGGGTTTGGTGCAGGCCACCAAGGCCATGGCGCTAGAGTTGGCGCGGTACAACATCCGCGTGAATGCAATTTTGCCCGGCTATGTAGCCACCGATATGAACAGTGAATTTTTGGCCAGCGAATTGGGCGACAAATTACGCAAGCGAATTCCAACACGGCAGTTTTGTGAGCTCAGTGATTTGACTGGGCCGCTGTTACTGTTGGCCTCGAATGCAGGGGCGGGCATGACAGGCGCTTGCGTGGCTGTGGATCGTGGACATTTGGTCAGCGCGCTTTGATATGAACAGCATTCAACAACAATCGCTTGAAAATTATTTGGTACAAACCTTGGCCGCAGACAGGGTTGAAATTCTGAAAGCTGCCTTGCTTTCGGGCGGTGCTGTACAAGAAAACTGGGCGCTTGATTTGCGGGTAATTGGTGGTGCTTTTGATGGTGTGCTCAACACCGTATTGCGTTGCGATTCTCCCACCGCTGGCGTGGCAATTAGCCACGGCCGCGCGCAGGAATTTGCCTTGTTGCAAACCGTGTTCAACGCAGGTGTCACTGTGCCCCAACCCTTGTGTTTGTGTACGGACATCTCCGTGTTTGGTCGCCCGTTTTTTGTGATGCGTCGAATCGCGGGTACAGCCGCAGGTCATGTGCTGGTGAAGAACAGTGCTTACGCCCCTGACCGTGTTGAACTCGCTCACCGATTGGGTCGGGAGCTGGCGCGAATTCATTCGATCAAGCCGCCTGTAGAGGCGCTCGATTTTTTGCACACCTACACTGAGTCGCCGGCGCTTTACCGAATCAACACACATCGCAATTATCTGGATCAACACCACACGGCTTACCCGGCGTTGGGGTGGGGTTTGCGTTGGCTTGAACGACATGCACCAGCGCGTGGTTTGGTTACATTGGCACACGGCGATTTTCGCACTGGCAATTACATGGTGGATGAACAAGGACTCACCGGAATTCTGGATTGGGAGTTCGCCGGGTGGAGTGATCCACTGGAAGACATTGGCTGGTTCTGCGCGAAATGTTGGCGCTTCGGGCAAGACGGTTTACAGGCTGGTGGCGTTGGTTTGCGTGAACATTTTTACCAAGGTTATGAGGCCGAGTCTGGTCGCACCATTGATCGCGACCAAATTCATTATTGGGAAGTAATGGCGCATGTGCGTTGGGCGGTGGTGGCCATTGAACAGGCACAACGCTTTTGTTCCGGTCAGGAAAACTCACTGCTGTTGGCCCTGACTGGCCACATTGTGCCGGAACTGGAATGGGAAATTCTGAACATGACGGAGCACAACTGATGCGTGAACAACCCACGGGAGAATCGCTGTTGCAGTGCGCACGCGATGTGCTGAAAAACAATGTGTTGCCTTTGTTGCAGGGTGACGCCAAGCGAGATGTGTTGATGGTGATGAACGCCATGTCGATTGCACAACGTGAGTTACAGCAGGGCACTGCGCTTGAACAGGAAGAACAAAATAGATTGGCCAAAGTAATGGGTGAACCTGTATTTGATGTGGCTCGGGCCAACCGTGAATTGGCGGCTCGAATTCGTGCCGGTGGCGCAGACCCCGACAAAGCGGAGCGTGCTGGGGTATTGAGCCATTTGCGCGCTGAGGGTAAAAATCGTTTGTTGGCCAGCAACCCGAAAATATTGGTGAGCAACAAACCATGAGTACCTTGATCCTGATGCGGCATGGCCAGGCCTCGTTTGGTGCGGCGCGTTACGACGCCTTGTCGGAACTGGGGCAAGCCCAGGCCCGTGCCACCGGGCTGTGGTTGTGCAATCAGGGTTTGCAACCCAATGTGGTGCTGCACGGTCCGCGTCAGCGGCAGGCTGGTACGGCTGCCTTGTTGCTTAAGGAAAGTGGATTTGGCATTCCCAGCCAACAACATACTGCACTGGACGAGTTTGCTGAAGGTGAAGAAATTTTCAGCGCTGCGGAACAATTACTGGGTCGATCGATGGCGCTGGATGCGGGGCGTTCACGGCTCGACGTCTTGCATGATTACGATGCAACCTGCCGTGCGTGGGCCAACGGCGAAGTGACCATTCCTGGTCGATTGAGCCTGAAGGATTTTCGTGCGCAGTTGAGCCAATGGCTGAGTGCGCATACGCATGCACAGCAGGCCAGTGGGCAAGTTGAATTGGTGGTGACCTCGGCCGGCTCCATTGCTGCATTGATGTGTGAAGTGATGGGCTTGCCCGACTCCAGTTGGTACAGCCTGCTTCGCGTGATTCGAAATGCATCGCTGACCGAGGTGCTGTACTCCAAAGGCAAAGTCAGTCTGCTGAGTTTCAATGGTGTAAGCCACCTGCCGCCGCAATTGAACACGTCGATGTAAATTTGGCGGCGGCCAGTCCAGATCAGCCCGTTTGTTCCCCGCCGGCGGTGTTGCCATGGCTTACAAGTTCACGCGCAGGGCGAACTTCAATTGAACCATAGCGGGCGGGTGGAATTTTCTCGGCCAGTGCAATGGCCTCGTTAAGGTCTTTGGCCTCCAGCATGTAAAAACCAGCGAGCTGTTCTTTGGTTTCCGCAAAAGGACCGTCTGTGGTGTGTGTTTTTCCGTTGCGCACCCGCACGGTGGTCGCGGTATTCACTGGCAACAAAGGGCTGCCCGTAATGAAGTGGCCTTTGCGGCTTAAGTTTTCCACACAGGCGATGCACTCCTTGTTCAACGCATCCCATTCCTGTTGCGACATGCCGTTCATGATGCTCTCGTCGTAGTAGACCAAGGCCAGATATTTCATATTCAGTCTCCGTAGCGATAATCTTCGCGCAGTGATTCTTCAATGGGACGAACTTCAATCGTTCCCAGCCGAGCAGAAGGCCATTGCGATGCAATTCGCAAGGCCTCGTTGAAGTCCTGGGCTTCAACCAAGAAAATACCACCCAGTTGTTCCTTGGTTTCTGCAAAAGGCCCGTCGGTGGTTATCAACCTTTGATTGCGCACTCGCAGCAGTACACCATGGTTTGCACTTTGAAGCGCGTGGGTGGCGATCAGATGACCGCTGGCTTTCAACGACTCCACATAGTCCAGGGTTTCCTGCCTCAAAGCCAGCCACTGCTCTTGTGGCATGGCTTTGAACAAGGCCTCTTCCTCGTGGGCCAGGCACAGGTATTTCATGGCATGTTGCCTCTCAAGGTTGAGCATCGAAGATGGCTTTGCCGGTTTCAGGGTCGAATGGTGAAGAAAAATGCTCATGCATAATTTTCCATTCATCCTTCTCCTGTCGGAGGCACACGGTGGCACGCATCCAGCCAACGTTTTCATTGCCAAAGTCTTGAACCGAACCACAGCGCGACAGGTAATGGCAAAAGGCCAAATCGCCACTGTGTTGGATATTCAATTGATGAATTTCAAAGATGATGCCGCCACTGCACAACTGCATGCAGTATTTCCAGTGTTCTGTGTAATTGGGTTTGCCGATGATGTGCAGCGCTTTGACTGCATCAAACGACACAATGTCATCGCTGTAATGGCTCATGATCTTGTCCAGGTTTTCATCAACAACAGCTTGCTGCCAGCTTTCCAGTACTGCCTTGATTGCGTTCATGCTCACTCCTTTGCTTTTCCTAAAGTTGGGGTCTTCATGAATTAGTCGAACGGCATTTATTGAAATCGACATAGTTTGAAATTATTTTTATTTTTTTATTTCTCCCAGACTATTCAGGCGGTTTTGTAGAAATCGTTGTTCTGGCCCCTGCCTCGTCAAGCGCAGCGCTTCTTGATATGCGTCCTTGGCCTCCTTTAGGCGGCCAAGGCGCCGGTGAAGATCTGCGCGTGTAGCATGGGCCAAGTGGTAGTCGTGCAGGTGCCCTTGCGCCATCAGCTCGTCGAGCAGTGTCAGCCCGGCTTGCGGGCCATCGCGCATTGCAACTGCTACGGCACGATTCAACGCAACAACTGGCGAATGGGTGTGTTCAAGCAATGCGTCGTAAAGGCCAACAATTTGTATCCAGTCCGTTTCTTCGGCGTGGGAGGCCTCCGCATGCACAGCGCTGATCGCGGCTTGAAGCGTGTAGGCACCAAAGCGGCGGCTGGCCAGCGCTTGAAGTACCAGTTCGCAACCTTCGCTGATTTGTGCCTGATTCCACAATTCGCGGTTTTGATCTGCCAGCAAAATCAAATCGCCATCGGGTGTGCAGCGTGCTGCTCTGCGAGAGTCATTCAATAGCATCAATGCAAGCAGACCCACAGCTTCGGGTTCCGGCAGCAGTTCTACCAGCAGGCGGCCCAGGCGGATGGCTTCGCTGCAGAGTTCCTTGCGAATCAGGGCTTCGCCGTTCGAGGCAGAGTAGCCTTCATTGAATACCAGATAGATCACATGCAATACAGCATGCAAACGCTCCTGCAGCTGATCGGCTTGTGGCACTTCGTAAGGAATTTTTGCATCGCGAATTTTTGTTTTGGCGCGAACAATGCGCTGTGCAATGGTGGGCGTGGTGCTTAAAAATGCACTGGCCACTTCTTCGGTCGAAAGTCCGCATACCTCTCGCAAAGTGAGCGCCAATTGTGCTTCAGGCGACAGGCTGGGGTGGCAGCAAGTGAATATCAAACGCAAGCGGTCGTCTTCAATGCTTTCATCATCATCTGCAGGTTCGTGGTGTAGTTGCTCAGCCAGTTCATCTGCAACATCTTCAAACGAGGTGTCGAATTTCGCACGCCGGCGAATTTGGTCAATGGCTTTAAAGCGGGCTGTTGACACCATCCAGGCGCGGGGACTTGCGGGTATGCCGTGGCGTTGCCATTGTTGAAGGGCGATTGAGAAAGCATCGTGCATGGATTCTTCAGCCAAATCAAAGTCACCCAGTAAACGAATCAGTGTGGCCAGTATGCGGCGGGATTCAGCTTGGTAAAACGAGTCGAGCCAGGGTCGCAGGTCAGTATTCATGTTGTTGAAATTAACACTCGTTAATACAAATGATAATAATTATCATTATAATTGGACGATTATTCATTTTTTCCAATCATCTCATGATCACCCAGAATCCGAAATTAAATGGTCTCACCTTGGCTGTGTTCGCGGCTTTGTGTCCTCCTGTTTTTGCCCAAACCACCGAGTTGCCTTCCGTGCAGGTCAATGCCAGCGCCGACGCATCGGCTGAGGGTCTGGCTCCTGAATATGCGGGTGGCCAGGTGGCCTCGGGTGGACGTGTGGGTTTGCTGGGCACTCAATCGAACATGGACACGCCATTTAATCTGACCAGCTACACCTCGAAGCTGATTCAAGACCAGCAAGCAGCCAGTGTGGGCGAAGTGTTGTTGAACGATCCGGCGGTACGTGTGGCACGTGGTTTTGGTAACTTCCAGCAGGTGTATTTGGTGCGCGGTTTGCCAATTTTTTCGGACGACATGTCCTACAACGGTTTGTATGGTCTGTTGCCACGCCAGTACATAGCTTCGGAATTGCTGGAGCGTGTGGAAGTGCTGCGCGGTGCGAATGCATTTTTGAACGGTGCCGCACCCGGTGGCAGCGGCTTGGGTGGCGCCATTAATGTGGTGCCCAAACGTGCACCCAATTACGACATCAATCAGGCCACCGTGGGCATTCAGGACGGCGGAGAGGCTTACCTTGCAGGTGACTTTGCACGCCGTTTCAACGATGGTTCTACTGGCGTGCGAGCAACCATGGCCAAGCGCGACGGCGACACCAATGTGGAAGGAGAATCGCGTGAACTAAGCTTGTTCGCAGTGGGCGCAGATTTCCGCAGTGACAGGTTAAGAATTTCCGCCGATGTGGGCTATCAGGAGCACAAGTTACAGGCTTCGCAACCCAACATCACCATTGGCGCCGGCCTTGCCATTCCAACCACACCGCGGGCAGACCGCAGCATTGCGCAGCCCTGGACCTTCTCCAACGCAGAGGACACTTTCGGCACTGTACGTGCTGAATATGATTTCAATGACACGGTGACTGGCTGGTTGGCCGGTGGTATTCGGGAGGGTGTTGAGGCCGGCAATTTTGCCAACCCGACTGTGGATGACTCCAATGGCGATTATGATGCCAACCGATTTGCGAACGTGCGTGAAGATTCTATTCAAACCGCTGAAGCTGGATTGCGTTTCAAGTTCAACACCGGTGCAGTGAAGCACACCGTGAGCACCTCGGCCATGATTTATGAATTGGAGTCAAAAAATGTCTTCAATTTCTATGACAGCTTCTCAGGCAATATTTACAATCCACAGCCTGTGTCACAGCCCACAGTAGTGACTTTTCCTGGCGGCAGTTTCAACAGTCCTTTCGTTACAGAGACCACCAAAAACTCCAGCTTCGCAATCGCAGATTCAATGGCTTTCCTGAATGACAAATTGTTGCTGACCTTGGGAGCTCGGCATCAGGAAATCGAGGCGATGAGTTTTAATGCAGCGGATGGTTCTCAAACAGCCAGCTACTCGGAAAGCGCCACTACACCGGTTGCTGGTGTGGTGTTCAAGATCAACCCGCAGTATTCCGTGTATGCCAATTACATTGAGGGTTTAGTAAAAGGTGAAACTGCGCCTCAGACTGCAAACAGTCTGGCTGTGACCAATGCAGGCACTGTGTTCAAACCTTTCAAAACCGAGCAAATTGAGCTGGGTGTGAAATACGATGGCGGCAGCGTGGGTGGTACCGTGTCGGTGTTTCAAAGCGAGAAGCCCAGTTACGGGATTGACGGTACCAACACGTTTTCTCAAATTGGTGACCAAACCAACGAGGGCCTGGAAATTATGGCTTTCGGCAAAGCGAGCAAAACCGTCAAGGTGCTGGGCGGCTTGAGCGTGTTGAACACCGATGTCGATGGGCAGGACGCTATTGGTGCACCCTCTGCACAGGCCAATGTGGGCCTTGAATGGAGCCCTGAACAGGTGCAGGGACTTGCATTCGAGACTCGCGCAATTTACACCAGCAGTCAGTACGCCAATGCTGGCAATACGCAGGAACTACCTTCGTGGACCCGCCTTGATTTCGGGGTGCGTTATGTGATGCCAGTGGGCAACGAGCAAGCACTGACCTTGCGTGCTCGTTTGGACAATGTGACGGATCGCAATTACTGGGCATCTGCCGGCGGTTTCCCGGGTTCAGGTTACCTGACGATTGGTAACCCACGCACTTTGACCGTCTCAGCCTCACTAGATTTTTAAGGGGTATGTTGCAGCGCAGTGTTGACCCTGCGCTGCGAATGGCTGAAGATGTAACCGCTCAGTCACATCTGTGTTGCAGTACTTTTCTCCTCACTGGAACACCACCATGCCCACCCGTATTCTGATTGCCTCAATGGTTTTGGCCTGCGCTGTTGTTGTCACTCCCGCGCATTCTCAAGTCAAAGGTCCGGAAATTCCTCCGAATTTGATTGGCAACGTATCTCGCCAACTGATGAAGGAGATGAAGCCCCTGGACAAGCCGCTGCACATCAAGATTTGCATTTTTGATATTTTGGGCAAGGCTGGTCCGGTGTTCAGCGTGGCGCAAGACATTGCGCTGGAAGCACGCAAGTGGAATGTATTTGCTGAACTGATTCCGCACACCAATGAAACCGTTGCCACAGAGTCTTTTCGCACCGGTCAGTGCGAGGCGGTGGGCATCACTACATTGCGGGCGCGTTTGTTCAACCAGTTCATGGGTAGCTTTGATGCGGTGGGTGCATTGCCTTCCTACGATCATGTAAAAACAGCCTTGCAAGTGCTGATGGGAAATGACGCCTTGTACGATTTGTCGATTCAAGGCAAGTACCAGGTGGTGGGCATGGCCCCACTGGGCGCAGCCTATGTGATGGTGAACGACCGGTCGATTGATTCGATTGAGAAGGCAGCAGGAAAAAAAGTGGCTGTGATGGACTGGGACAAAAGCCAGGCCAAGATGATTCAGCAATTGGGCGCGCAGGCTGTGCCCAGCGACATTACAAACTTTGCACAAAAATTCAACAATGGTGTGGTCGATATTGTGGCTGCGCCTGCGGTGGCTTTTGCACCGCTGGAGCTTTATCGTGGTCTTGGCACCAAGGGCGGCGTGTACAAAATGCCGCTGTTGAACGTAACGGGTTCAGCCATTATCAACCGCACGCGTTTGGAGAAGGAAATTCCTGATCTGGATGATCGCTTGAAAAAAATGCGCAAGTTCGGTTTGGGGTTCATTGACCAGGCATTGGACGCAGTTAGGACCATTGAAAAGCAGGTGCCCGCCAAATACTGGATGAACGTGACGCCTGCCGATCAGGAAAAATACAATGTGATGATGCAGCAGGCGCGTGTGCAACTGACGCAAGAAGGCGTGTACGACAAACGCATGATGAGTTTGCTGAAAAAGGTGCGTTGCCACCACACACCCAGTGCTGCGGAGTGCAGCACGAATGTGGAGTAATGCAACGTTTCATTGTCGCAAGAAGCTGGCCGCCTGGCGTTGTGCCAAGCGAATCAAATCGCCTTGTGCAATTGATACATCAATCAGGTGAAGTCCCCAGTTCATGCCACCAATGAATTCTCCGGGATAGTCGTCTGCACGCGGGTCGTCCGGATCAGCCACGATACTCGCTTCAAGATAACTGACCCCGTTGAGCCCCACCTTGCATTCACCTTTGACCTGCCCGGGCATGGAGTAGTAGGGCGTGGGAATGGTGAGGTTGCTGATCGGGTTGGCATACGGTCCACCAGGTCCGCGCGGAATCAGCAACACGCGAAACACCGGCGGTTGCTGGCGCGGCACAATGGGAAACAGGTCGGCTTGCCCGCCCGCCAGTGCTGCGGGGGTGG
>NZ_DFOZ01000017.1:23829-59509 GCF_002377005.1 Limnobacter sp. UBA3528
CCCGCCCGCCAGTGCTGCGGGGTTGGTGCACAGTGCCTGTTTGCCCTCTTCAGCACTTAAACCAAAGCGAGGGTCGTCAAGTTGGGGATCGCCCGCACGGTAGGTAACATAGGCCACCACGCAGCCCAGTTGGTTTGCACTTCTGCAGGCGGGTACTTTTTGAAATGAAGCGCCAACGTCGCGACCAGTGGGCACCAGTACATTGGTGCCAGGTATGTGGGCTGAAATGAAACGGCTCATCAGTTCGGGCCGGGTTTCAATTTCTTCGGCGATCAGCCTGCGCAAAATACCCGATCCCTGGGAGTGTCCTACCAGAATGAAACCACGTCCTTCGCTTTGGTTGGCGATGTATTCCTTGAAGGCATCGAGCACATCGGCATAGGCGACTTCGCCTGCGTTGGGTGCAATGTCAATGCCACCCAGGGCGCCCGTGAATGTAGTCAGTCCCAGTGCAGTCAGGGTGCGTTGGCGGTACACCGGTGCAAACTGGCGACACACTTCGCCATAGCGGCCAAATTGCAATGCTGTGGTTTGTTGTTCTTGCAGGTCGTCATTCAAATCCGAATTGCCCGCCAGGTCGATGCTGGTGGTGGGGTACACATAAAAGCAGTCCACTGGTGGCGCAGCAGCCGGTGTATAGCTTAGCGTGGTGGCAGAGGCATCGCTGGCCACAGCGGTGCTGTCAAAGTTGCCATTGCACACATTGCTGCTTCCGAATAAATCGGGGTGGCAAAGCCAATTGCTGGTGCCAGTGTAAAGGGTGCTTTGATAGCCCGGGAACGGATTGGTGGTGTTGGCCGCGCTTGCACCCACACGCGAGCCTGCGCTGTTTGAATTGCTCGAGTCACCGCCGCAGGCCGACAACAATAGCGATGCGATTGCAACACTGAATAAAAATCGATGAATCACAATCTTCTCCCGTCACTGCATGTGGCACCTGTACCCGTCACATCAAACGCTTCGCTCACACCTTCAAATGGCTCGGGCGACCTCGCTGGTACGGCAACACCCCGGTGCTTGATTCGATATTTTCCCGCGGGCGTGTTGGCCGGAATTTTCCATTCCGCCAAAGCGGTCGACACAAAACCGGCCAGGGGTAACGGGCTGAGGTAAGGCGTGGGGTCGAATGGTTGCCAGCGGAAAATCAGTTCCGGCGAACGGTCGTGAGTGAAACTTTCCCACTCACCTTTCGCATTCATTCGCTCCACTTCTACAAGGGCCAGTCCGCGGGTTTTCATGTTGCGGGGGTGCGCGCTTTGAAACTGCGCAGTCACTGTGTTGCCAGCAGCAACCGAGGGTGTGGGTTGCACCAGTACATCGCCGAAAGCAGCACCAGGTGCCTGGTCAAATGGTAGGTAGGGTGGGCGTGGAATCGGGTTGCTGGTCACTGTACGGGGTGGGCCAGCGGGTGGTTGGCTCGTATTGTTCGACGAGTTGGCCAATGACAGGGCCAGCCTGCGGCTTTCCTGCTGCACAGCAGCCAGGGTCCACGGGCCGAATTGGGTGGACGCACCTTCGTATTGCTGAATCGAGTATTCCTCACGCGTGGTGAGGTAATTTACAAAATCATTGCTTAAGCCACTGATGATCACCTGGTCGATGCCCTGCGGTTCCAGCACTTCCAGCACGGTCTGGCGAATGCGCCGCCCGGCCATGGTGGTAATTTCCCAAGGCAGACCCAACACAGCCACATTGCCGATAGTGAACAACTGGAACGGCAACACATTGTTACTGAAGTTTAGGGGTGGGCCGAGTACAAACAGCACGGGTTTTTCAGCCTGACAACTCAGACTGGTGCCAACTGGTATGGCATCAAAGGGCAGGTCGTTCAAGTTACAGAGAACAGCTGTTGCCAACACCTCCGGTGGCAGTTTGCCAGCGGCCAGCGCAGCCAGGTCGCGCGTCAGGCGGGCAGGGTCTGTGCGCGCATTGCAGCTTGCGCCTTCCACAGTGGGGCCGGGGCCGTCTTCAGCACCTGCACCAAATGAAACGCCCATGGCGGCGGTGCATGTTTTTTTCACGGCGCTGTTCAGCGATTCCGGGTGGCGCAGTGAATTCAGCACCACGGGGTCTGTAATTTCCACTTCGTCCATCTTCACGTGAAATTGCGCAAAGTTCACACCACCGCGCACCATTTGGTTGGCATCCCGGTACAGGGTGAGCGCACGTGCCAGTTGTTTGCTGCCGTTGATTTCAACAGCCTTCAGTTCGTCTGTAGACCCACCACGTTCCTCGAAAGGTTTGTCTTTGAAAAAAATATTGGGGCTGCTGTCGCCCTCATCGGTTTGTGCAAAGGCGGCCACAAAAGTATCTTTGCCGGCGGGGGCTTCGTATTGCGTTCCCATTAATTTTTCAAATGCCAACGCAGCCCAGCCTTTGTTGTCCGAAGAAATCAAGGGATTGGTGTTGCCTGTGGTGGTGGGGTGCACACCAAACCAGTTGATTTGCCCGATCGGCGTTCCATCGGCGCGGCGTAGTTTCAGCAATGCCATTTCCTTGTTCACATTCTGGCTTTCACCGCGCTGGTTCAAATACTGGTTGCGCTCTTCCTGCGGGTTTTGATCGTAGGCCACGGCTGAACGGTTGACGTTGGCGTTCAACAATTCACCATTGTTGACCAGCAAGCGCCCGGGTTCCGGATTGGCCTGCAGGTTGGCGTGTGCGCGGCGAATGGCTTCAACAATGCCGTCGACGATGAAGTTGTACACTTCTTCGTCATGGCCTAAACGGAAAGCGTTGAAGGCGGTGAAGTGCGCATAACCACCGGGCCCTGCGTGGGTGTGGGTGGCGTTCAGCATGATGTTCTGTTCGTTGTAAAACCCGGCCAGTTCAGTGTCGGCGGCCACTTTGTTCAGCACGCCTTGGCGCACGGCATGGAAAATCATGCCGAGGTCGTTCACCACATACACCACGCGATTGCCGTTGCACGGCGAACCGATCACATAGGCGCGAGAAAACTGGCGCGTGTGCAGACCCAGGCTTGCATGGGTGGGGCTTTCGTAACCCATCATCACGGAGCCTGCTGCCGGGCCGGTAATGTCTACGATGCCAGTGCCCATGGTGAAGGCCATGTTGTTTTTGCAGGCGCCGCTATTCAAACCCGTGCTGGGTTGTACATTGCTGTTCGGCGTGCTGGCCGGGTTGATGGATGGGCTGTCTTGCCCCTCACCAATCAACAAATTGGGGTCGGTGAGTGCACATTGCAAACCTGCGGTGTCGACAAACTCATTGTTGCCCGGGTTTTCATTGGGGTTGGTGCGGCCATCGGTTTGGGCCGGGTCGCTGCTTTCGCCCAAGCAGCCTGCCAATGTGGCCAGCGTAGTCAAAGTAAAAACGGCGCGCACTGCACGGTAGGAATTGCGATTCATATGGGTGTTTTTGTGTTGGTGTCTCCTTTGGTTCTTACTGCTGCCGTGTTGGCACAGATTCAGGCCTGGGTCTCATGCAGCGCGCTGTGTCGTGTAACCGACACTAGTCACTTTTGAATCCAATTCCAGGGGATGGCAGTAAGAATGAAAGAAACATAACCACCATTATAATTTTAGACATGATCAAGAATCCACGCCATGTGGCGACTCTTGCAGCCTTGGGATTGCTGCTCGGCGCCTGTAATTCAGAAGACCATTCATCACTTTCAAGCAGTTCATCACCCACTTCGATCCAGGCCGCAGGGCAAACACAGGTCGATTCAAACATAGCCTCGAGCCCTGCCTGGTCCGCACCAATTGATGGTTTGACACCAGCGCAACTGGTCCGGTTTGAGCAAGGCAAAGCCATGTTCGAGAAGGTGTTTACGCCCAGCAATGGTTTGGGTGCAGTGTTCAATGCGCAAAGTTGCGTGGAATGCCATGGCCAACCGGCGGTGGGTGGCACTGATCCCGCAAAAACCATTCAGCGTTTTACGACTTTGCTGGCACCTCACTTTGCTGCAGGTTTGGTGACGCAGGCCGATGGTGCGCCCCACGTTCACGCGCGTTCAGTGGCCACTGAGTTCCCGGATGAGGTACCGGGCTGTGTGTTGGGTGGCGAGCTTGTGCCGCCTCACGCCATGGCCAGCACCACGCGGGTGACTCCTCATTTGTTTGGTATTGGTTTGCTGGAAAATATTCCCGACACTACCTTGATTCAAAATGGGCTGGCCAGTGCAAAAGCCAATCCTGAGGTGAGTGGTCGTCCCGGTTTGATGTTTCCTGGCGGTGTGAACGACTTGAATGCGGCGGACCAATTGATCGGTCGATTGGGCGCGCGTGGTTTTGTGGCCGATGTTCAATCTTTCACGCAAGGTGCATTTTCAACTGAATTGGGCATTGCCACTTTCCACCCTTTGTTTGCAGCTCCTGTAAGGCCCAAAGGCAACCTGGCCACTGCTGATTGCACACCTTTTGTGGGCGAGGCTGTCAGCCTTGCTGAAACACAGGCCACGGCAGACTTTCAACGTTGGCTGGCACCACCCCCCAAGCCAGAATTGACCGGAGTTGCCTTGCGAGGTCAACAGTTGTTTGATGAGATCCAGTGCAGCAGTTGCCACACTCCGATGATGAAAACCTCGCCCATGGCACCGGCTCCGCTGAATGACCGCGAGGTGTGGCTTTATTCCGATTTATTGCTGCACGACATGGGGGCGGCCCTGGCCGACAACGCACCCGAGGGCTTGGGTTTGCCCACTGAATGGAAAACAGCGCCGCTGTGGGGGGTTGGTCAAACTGAAAAGCCCTTGTTGCACGACGGACGTGCGGGCAGAGACTTTGCCAAGGCCATTGATTTTCACGGCGGTGAAGCCGAGGACGCAAAACGCCGCTTTCAGAACCTGAGTCCTGCAGACCAAGCGGCGTTGATTGCGTTTCTGAAAAAGCTTTAAAGTTGCTTAAAAGGTGTTGTTCACCAACACCTCGTTCAGGCTCAATTGACCCGGTTTTGGCCAAGGTGCTTTGGTGCCCTTGCCAATGGCCACCATGGGGCCCATCACATGGTCAGCGGGCAAGTTGATCAACTTGGCCACAGCGTCAATGTCAAATCCGATCATGGGGCAGGAGTCCAGTCCGATGCCTTTGGCAGCCAACATCAGGGTTTGCATGGCCATGCCAATCGATCGCTGGGCTTCATCGCGTTGCAGCCATTCGCGCCCGTCGTGAAATGGGCCCATCCAGCCAACCAGCAGGTCAGCCACTTCCTTGGGGGCCTGTGTCCAATAGCGTGACGGATCCTTCTGCCATGCTTTCATGTCGGCGGTCATGAGGACCAACAACGAGGCGTCGGTGATTTGGGCCTGGTCGTTGCCCAGCTTGCGCATTTCAGCACGCAGTGCTTTGTCGCGGACCACCACAAAACGCCAATGCTGAATGTTGAAACTGGTCGGTGCCTGAATGGCTGCCTCGAACAGTTTTTTTTCATCGTCTGCGGAAATGGTGTGCTCGGGATCGAAGGCCTTGATGGCCCGGCGTTGATAAATTGCGTCAAATAATTCCATGTACTGCTCCTTGTCTACTGCTTTGCACTGCATAAAAAAAAGCCGGAACCCTGGAGGGGGAACCGGCCAATAGTGTACAGGCTAAAAGGGGAACGTCGCTTATTTGGCCAAGCGACGCGCCTGTGACACTGCGTAGCTGCCTGCCCGTGCTGCAAGCAAAGGATCATCCGATCCTTCGATACCGGTGGGCAATACCAGTGGGTTGAAATTGATGCTGTCGCATGCGGCTTTGTCAGTCACAGCGGTTACTTTCAGACGGCCGGCCACCACTTTCTTACGGTCATCGGGCCAGGCCACTGTGGCGTTGTCGGTGGGGTCACCAGCCTGCGCCAATTGCAGCACCATGTCGAATTCCACTGGAATTTGCGACACGCGGCCTTTCAGTTCGTCTTCCAGAAACACCTTGGCATGGGTGGCCAGTTTGTCCTCAGCAATGAATTCCTGGCCTGTTACAGGCACAAACATCCACTTGGCAAATTGGGTTTTACCGGCAGCATTGGTGAATTTGAATGCATGGGTGCTCCAGTAGTTCACCGCACCATAGCTGGCGGGTACGCCTGTTTTGGCAACCCACTCCATTTGTGGTTTGAAGTCGGGGTACTTGGCTGCAGCTGCTGCAATTTTTGCGGGATCCGGTTTTTTGGTGGCTGGGTCGGGCTTGCGTGCTTCCAGGAAAGCCAGGAAACCGTCGGGTGTGGCTGCGGTGAAGAAGGGCGCAGAAATGTTGGCCATCAACCATTGCTCGCCATTGGGCAAGTCAAATTGGGCTGCAAGGCCGCGCACGCCTTTGCCGCTTTCAGGAGCGTTGGGATTGCCGCCACCCACTGAGAAGCGCAGGGTGACTGGTACTGGCTTACCGGAAAAAGCGGATGCCTTGGAAATAGCCGCAGCTGCTTTGTTGCCTGTGAAAGTGCCTGCCGCACAAACCCCACGTGCGCCAGAGCGGCGGGCTGCATGGGTGCCAAACACACCCTCAAGGCCGTCCACAAGGTTCACTGCGTTGGCGGGTTCGCTGGGAATTGCGGTCTGGGCGACCGCTGCTTGTGTGCCAAGGGCGGCAAGTGCCGCAACAACTGCCAAACCAATTGCTGTTCTCATTTCCTGCATCCTTCTTTTGATGGTCATCAATCTCGCAACCCACCCGGCTGTCCGGGTGGTCTACGCTATAGATCGCTGATGCAGGAAGGAAGTTACAGCGTCACAAAAATATAATTTATTGGGTAGGCAGCAGGTTCTTGATGACCGACTCGGCAACCCGCTGATTCATGTAGCGTGGCACCGCATAGGTGAAACGGGCTTCGGCAATGGCAGACTTGGCCACGGCAGGAATATCGGCTGCTTTCAAGGCGGCCAGCTGGGTTGGAATGCCAAACTTTTCATTCATGGCGCGAATGCGTGCCACGAACGCGCGGGCCAGGTGTATATCGTCGGCACCCTTGTCGCCAATGCCACAGGCACGGGCCAGGATCGCCAGGCGGTCCGCACAATTGGGCAAGGAATAGTCCAGTACATGCGGCATTACAATGGCATTGGCCAGGCCGTGGGGTGTGTGGTAGAGGGCGCCAAACTTGTGGGCAATGCCGTGCACATAACCCACACCGGCTTGGGTAAATGCGATACCTGCCAAGTGCGACGCACGTGCCATTTTCTGGCGGGCTTCCAGATTGCCACCGTCAGCAACCGCGGTTTCAAGATGCTTCATGATCAACTGCGTAGCTTCCAGCGCTTTTTCGTCGGTTTTGCGGGTGGCATTGCGCGACACAAAAGCCTCTACAGCGTGGGTCAGTGCGTCCATGCCCGTGGCCGATGTGATGTGTGCTGGTAAACCTGTCATCAAAGAACCATCGAGTGCTGCAGCGGTGGGCAACAATCGAATGTCCATGGCCGCCACCTTGCGCTTGTTCACGGTGTCGCTGACCACGGCCGCAATGGTCACTTCAGCACCTGTGCCGGCAGTGGTGGGCACTGCAAACAAGGGGATCATGCCTTTGTGCACTCGCAGCAAACCGGTCAGTTTCAGCACAGGTTTATTGTTCTTTGCGCGTGCGCCAATCATTTTGGCAGCATCAATGGGGCTTCCGCCACCGACCGCCAATATGGCCTGGCAGCCGTTTTCCATCAGCATGCGGTAACCGGCTTCAATCTGTTCAACTGTGGGGTTGGGCTCTACGCCGTCGTACACCACGTATTTCACGCCTTGGGTTTCAAGCTCGGCTTTCATTTTGTCGAGCACGCCCAGCTTGACTAACACGGCGTCGGTCACAATCAAGACATTGCGGTGGCCTGCTTCAGCCATATGGCGAACCAGATCAAGCGAGGAACCGGTGCCCTCGAACATGCGGGGCCACTTGAAGGGCATCAGTGCTGTGACCACTTTGAAAATGGCCATGTAAATGCGTAACGCGAGCACTTCGAGTGCATGCAACATGCGGGTGTCTCCTGATTCTTATTGGGGGTTAACAGTTGTTACTATGATTGTACAAAGAGTATGCAGTGTTGGAGCAGAGGAAATATTCCACTTTTCATGACGATCGGGAAAATTTCACGAACCCTTTCGGTCATGCTTGCCGCACTGTAAATCACAACATTTCAGAGACACGTTTCATGAAGCACCGCAGTACACCTTTAATTGCCGCTTTGGCCACTTTGGGCCTGGCCACCCCCACCTTCGCTCAAACTGAAAGCCTGGACAACTTTGTTGTGTCGGCCACCCGCGAAGCACGCGACCCGTTTGAAGTACCCGCTTCGGTCGACAAAATCAACCAGAACACCCTGGAGAAAGCCGCCAGTTTTCAAGTGAATTTGTCGGAAACACTGACCCGCGTGCCCGGTTTGGTGATTAACAACCGCAACAATTTTGCGCAAGATTTGCAAATTTCAATTCGGGGCTTCGGGGCGCGGGCCACCTCGGGCGTGCGCGGTGTGCGTTTGTTCTCCGACGGCATTCCTGCCACCATGCCCGACGGTTCAGGGCAAATTTCTCACTTCAGTTTAAGTTCGACCGAATCGATTGAAGTGTTGCGCGGGCCTTTTTCATCCTTGTATGGCAATTCCTCGGGCGGCGTTATTTTGCTGACCACCGAGAATCCGCGTGTGGGCACCGAGCTTGAAGTGAACCAGATTTTTGGCACTGACAGCACGCGCAGAAGTGGTATTAAACTGAACAAAGGCAACGAGGAAGTGGGGATTGTGATCGACGCCTCCACCTTCCGAACCGATGGTTACCGTGACCACAGCAAAGCGCGACGCGACAATTTCAACAGCAAAATGGTGTGGAATTTAAGCAGCGACACACGGCTAAGCTGGGTGCTTAACTATGTGGATATTCCGCTGGCTCAAGACCCCGCTGGCTGACTGCAGCACAACTGGCCAGCAACCGTCGGCAGGCAGGTACCAACACGGTGGCCAACAACACCAACAAAACTGTGGAGCAAAGCCAAACCGGCATTGTGCTGGAGCACAAGTTCAGCCCCAGTACCAACGTGACTTTCAGCCCCTATTACGGTGACCGCAAAATTCGGCAGGTGTTGGCCAGCACAGCTGTTATTGATTTGAAAAATGAATACAGCGGTGCCGACCTGCGTTTTGCGCATCAAACCAGTGTGCTTGATCGGCCCTTGTTTTTGAATGCTGGCTTGACTGTGGGCGAACTGGAGCAGTCCCGACTGGGTTTCTTTGGCGCTAGTACCACGCCCAACCGGGACGAAGCCAACACGGCCAGCCAGTTCGACCAATACCTGCAGGCAGAATACTTTTTCACCGACAAGTTCAGCGTATTGGGTGGGGTTCGAAATTCATCCATCGAGATTGAATCGAACGACCAGTTCCTGAGCAACGGCGATGGCAGTGGCAGCAAAAAGTACGATGAAGTCACCAGCAATTTGGGTTTCACTTACCGTTTACAGCCCAACATCAATACCTACATTTCCTACGGAGAGGGGTTTGAAACCCCAACCTTGCTGGAGACGGCTTACTTGTCGGTTGCTCCACCCAGCCCCAATTTCAACTCGCAACTGGACGCCGCAAAAAGTGAACAACTTGAAGTGGGGGTGAAGGCGAAATTTGGCGCCACCAAGGTGAACGCAGCGCTTTACACGGTGGATACCGAGAATGAAATTGTGGTGCTGGCGGCCAATGGCGGGGCCACTTCGTTTCAAAATGCGGGCTCTACCAGTCGGGAAGGTGCTGAATTGGCCCTGCAGCACGCATTCAATAATCAATGGCAGGCCAATGCGGCGGTGAATTACATTCGTGCCACTTATGACACGTCGGTCAACAGCATTCGGGCAGGCAACAGCTTGCCCAGCATCCCGAAGAAAACCTTCTTCGGTGAAGTGGTCTACAAACCTTCAAACCTTTACGAAGCAGCCACTGAACTGCGCTATGTGGACAAACTGTTTGCCAACGACGCGAACGATGCCTTCGCACCCTCTTACTCAGTGGTCAACCTGCGTGCCAGCAAAGACTGGCCACTGGACGGTGGCTGGAATGTGCGCACCTATGCCCGAGTGGACAATGTTTTCGACAAGGAATATGTGGGGTCGGTGATTGTGAACCAGGGGGCAGGGCAGTTCTTCGAGCCTGCCAGCGAGCGCCAGTTATTGCTGGGTGTGACTGTGGGGTTGATGTGGAAATAACACCCGTGATTAGTTGTTTGCGACCTGGGCGTGCAGTTTCAAACCCAATGCGGTCATGACTTTCAGTATTGTCTGAAAGTCGGGGCTTCGTTGCCCTGAAAGTGCTTTGTAAAGGCTTTCCCGGGACAATCCAGCATCTTGCGCAACTTTGGTCATACCTTTGGCGCGAGCAATATCCCCCAGTGCTTTCGCGATGAACGCTGCATCGTCTCCGGCTTCCTCGAAGCATGCTTCAAGATAGGCAGCCATTTCTTCAGGAGTGCGGAGATGTTCGGCGACGTCATAGCGGCTGGTTAAGGTTTTTGTCATACGGTTGTCCTAAAGATTTTGAGCGAGATTTAGAGCGATTTTGATGTCCAATGCTTGAGTACTCTTGTCTCCGCCAGCCAGTAAAATGAACAATTTTTGACCTCGGGTCGTGAAATAAACCCTATAGCCAGGGCCAAAGTTGATCCGCAATTCTGAAACACCTTTACCCACAGGTTTGACATCCCCAGCATTTCCTGTGGCCAGACGCTCTATGCGAACCTGGATTCGTGCTCGCGCGTTGATGTCACGCAAACCATCAAGCCAATTTGCGTACGTTGCAGTTTTACGAATTTCAATCATATCGTAGTCGTAGCCTGATGGCTACATTTAGTTTGGCTTAAGTAAAAGCCAAGCAAGCTAACATTCAGTGCTGTTTGTCTACAAATACCCCCTCAGTCTGTGTAACTCCTGTTTGGTAACTTCCGAGTAACATTTAGAACATCTCCACCATTGTTGGTACTTTCACCCCTGTTAGAATCTGACACACACAATTTTCACAATCAGGTTTTCCGCCATGTCCAACGCACTCAGTCTTCGTCGCATCAGCCGCATGTCCAGCAACGGCTGGGATCGTTTGTTCAAATCTGATTCCATGGTGCGGGCGGGTTTACAGCCGTTTGAAATTGTTCATCAAAGCGGTATTCACAGCGTTCGCCACTACCTTCCTTTGACCGAAGAAAGCATTGCTGTGGGCGATGAAACCCTGGCTGTGAGCAAAAAGCGAAACAAGATTCCGCTGGTGCTGATCGCCCCGCTGGCTGTGAATATGTATGTTTACGACCTGTTGCCTGAGCGTAGTTTTGTGCGCTACCTGATGGCGCAGGGCTTTGATGTTTACCTGATCGATTGGGGCAAGCCCACGCGCAAACAGGCGGGTTTGACGCTGGAAAATTACATCAAGGAATTTTTGCCCGCCTGCCTGAATGCAGTGCGTGAGCACAGTGGGTCCAAAAAACTGAACCTGCAGGGCTGGAGCATGGGCGGTGGCATTGCACTGGCCTACACCGCTTTGTTCAAAGATGAAAACATCAACAAAATAGTCACCTTTGGTACGCCAATTGACGGGCATGCCAATGGCGCGATTGGTCAGCAATACAAACGCCTGGCGCATCTGTTGAAGTCGGCCCGAATCAATTTCCGAAAGGTGCCTGCCAAACTGTTGTACACACCGGGTTGGGCCAATGTGATTGGTTTTAAGTTGCTCGACCCTGTGGGCAGCCTGAAAGGCTATTGGAATTTGGTCACCCAACTTCACGACCGCGAGTTCGTGGCCCAGCACGCCAACCAGGCTGCTTTCATCGACAGTCTGGAAGCGTATCCTGGCGGTGCGTTGCGCGACTGGTTTGCCAGTATTTGGCTGGAAAATGAAACTGCACATGGCCACTTCAAAGTGGGCAAGGCCGTGGCTAATTTCAAAGACATTACTTGCCCGGTGCTGGGCATTGCAGGCAAATCGGACAACCTGGCCAATGTGGCTTGCTGCAAGCCGATCACCAAGGTTGTTGGCTCGGAGAAGTCCGAATTCTTTATCGGCCCGGGCGGCCACATCGGCATTATGAGTGGCAAGGAATCGCCCAACACCATCTGGGCGAAAACGGTGAGCTGGCTCAACAGTTAATACCGTGCAGCTACCTCCGCTTTTGGTTATAGTGAACCCACTCAGCACCAAAAGCAGTAGGAGGTGGCATGCTGAAATTCAGACGAAAAATTCTTCAGGCCAGTGCGGGTTTGTTACTCGCCGGCCCCCTGTTCAGTCAACGCCATGCCTTGGCGCAAACCCCTGCATGTGACGACAGCCCCACCCCTCGCCAAATCGAAGGCCCGTATTACTCCCCGCAAACTCCGCGGCGCAGCAACTTAATTGATGGTTTGCCTGGCCAGAAGCTCTTCCTGGAAGGCCGGGTATTGTCGGCCGACTGCAAACCAGTGGCCAACGCGATTGTGGATTTGTGGAGTTGTGATTCCGAAGGTGTGTACGACAACACCGGTTTCAAATTACGAGGCCACCAAGTGACCGATGCACAGGGCAAGTTCCGCTTTGAAACCCTTGTGCCTGGCGCTTACGGCAACTCAAGTTTCAGGCGCACGCCACACTTGCACGTGAAGGTACAGGCACCGGCTGCCCCTTTGCTGACCACGCAGCTGTATTTTCCCGATGAACCTTTGAATCAGCGCGACAGCTTTTTCAACCCAGCCTTGTTGGTCAAGCTTCAGCAAAGCGGGCAACAAGCCAAACTGGCGTCATTCGATTTTGTTGTGCCTGTGCAGGCAAAGGGATAGTTGTCATGGCAGTACCCACACGTAGTTTGTTTGCCTTATCCGCAGCGCTGTTCGTATTGGTGACCACGGCCGCTTGCACCTCAGTGCAGCCTTCATTACAACATTCACCCACTGTCTGGCTGATGGGCGAGGTTCACGACAATCCCGATGCGCACCAGGCCCGCTACGACATCATTGCCAAAAAAGTGAAGGCTGGTTGGCGGCCTGCCATTGCCATGGAGCAATTTGACCGCGAACATCAAGGCCTGCTACGCACAGCGCAAGATGAATGCAAAACAGCAAGCTGTATCACCTCCAAACCCTGGGCTGAAAAATGGCAGTGGAAACTTTACGCGCCCATCATTCAGCTGGCCATTGATTACCAATTGCCTTTGTTGGCGGCCAATGTGTCGCGTGATGATGCAAACCGCATTGTGAAGGGTGGCTATGCGGCGGCCCTGGATCCGGACACCATTGCGCAATATGAACTGGACAAGCCCTTGCCAACGGCAATGGCTGAACAACACCGCCAAAACATTGTTGAAGGCCATTGCAATATGTTGCCGCCCCAGGTTGCAGAGAAGATGATTCCTGCGCAGGTGGCCCGCGATGTGTGGATGGCCAAGGTCATCGAACAGCAGGCTACTCAGCGCGATGTTGTTTTGATCGCAGGCAATGGCCATGTGCAAAAAGATGTCGGCGTGGTTCAGTGGTTGCCCGTTAAACTACAGCAAACAACAACTGTGTATGGCTTTATTGAAAGTTCGCAATCAGGTGGTTCGGCGCAATTCGATGTTCTGGCTCAAGTGCCAGAACATCCCCGCGAAGACCCTTGCGAGGCATTCAAAGCCATGATGAAAAAATAAGCCGCACACAAGGCAGGGGGCAAAAAAGTGGGTCGTTCAATACATGGGCGGTGCGTCGGCGCGCTGCTACTGGTCGCCGTGGCATTTCATTCACAACCTGTCATAGCCAATGGTTTTGAAGATTTCGAAGATGCTGAATTGATTGATCACATTGCAGGCAGTGTTGCACGTGGTTACGGTCGAATGCATGGCTATGGCGTCGATTTCAAATTAATTGGCAAAGAAACGCCGCACCAGTCGCCCTTGCTGGTTCAGTACAATGCCCCGCTGAAACGCTGTACTTTTTTTATCAGTACCCGTGACAAAACATGGCACAGCTTTGAGCTGTACCTGGAGTTTTTTGAAGGGCTCCCCAAGCAGCTTGTGTACGAGGCTTTTTTCGCGCACGAATCAGGCCATTGTGTGCAAATGCGAGAGCAGATTGATTTTGGTCCGGTGCGGCGTCGCCACCGCGAAGAATTGTATGCCGATGTATTTGCACTCTCGCATGTTGAGCGCTATTACCCCAAGCATCGCAAAGCCTTCCAAGAAGCGCAGTTAAAAATGCGTCGGGCCGCGTTGGGTATTCAAAACGAATACGACTTTTACAAAGAATTGTTGAGGTTGCATTACAGCCCCAACCTTCAATCGGCTTTGAAGGTGAAAAATCCTCAGGAAAGAGCGTACTCGATCGCCAAAGCAGTGGATCTGTTGTAATAATTGCTTATCGTAATAACAAATAGAATGAAGCGTCACAATGTCACAGGAGTAGTACACATGGATCAAATGAAATTTGGCTTGGCTGAAAAAATCAGGGAAACAACTGTCAGTCGTCGAGGCTTTTTGCTGACTTCGCTGGCCGGTGGATTTGCAGTGGCCTCCGAGCCCGTGTTCGCACAAGCCATTAAAACAGACACTCAGGGCATTACAGCGGGTGAAGTGAAAGTACCTGTCAAAGACGGGCAAATTCCGGCTTACCGTGCCATGCCTGCCAAAGGCGGTAACTTCCCGGTGATTTTGGTGATTCAGGAAATTTTTGGGGTGCACGAGTACATTCAGGACATTTGCCGTCGATTGGCCAAGCAGGGCTACTACGCAATTGCGCCTGCCATGTTCAGCCGTGAAGCCGATGTGTCCAACATGAGTCTTGATGCCATCTTGAAGGAAGTGGTGCCCGCGGTGCCTGATGCCCAAGTCATGGCCGACATTGATTCCACCGTGGCTTTTGCCAAAGCAAGTGGCAAAGCCAACACCTCGCGTTTGGGAATTGTGGGTTATTGCTGGGGTGGCCGTACCGTGTGGTTGTATGCCAACCACAACCCAGCGGTAAAAGCCGGCGTGTCTTACTACGGTTTGTTGGCTGGTTTGAAGGGCCCCAACAAGCCTGCAGACCCGGTGGATGTGGCTGCAAACCTCAAGGTACCTGTGCTGGGCCTTTATGCCGGTGAGGACAGTTTTGTTCCCGATGAAGTGGTCGACAAGATGCGTAACGAGTTGGGCAAAGGCAGCAGTGCATCTGAAATTGTGGTGTTTCCCGCTGTGAATCACGGTTTCCACGCGGATTACCGCCCCACCTATGACAGACGCGCAGCCACCTACGCCTGGAAACTGACTTTGGACTGGTTTAAAGAGCGCGGGGTATAAATTGGGGTGAACCCGATGGGGATTTGAGTCAAATTGACTGTATTTATCCAGGATTGTCTTGGATTGACTTAGACAAGGATGACTCAAATCGCGCAAGCGTTTACACTTGAACCACCCCAATCGTTTGGTTAAAACTCCAAAAACATGAAAACCGAGAATCCTTTAGCTCTAGACAACCAGCTTTGTTTCTCTTTGTATGCAACATCCTTGGCCATTACCCAGGTTTACAAGCCTCTGCTCCAACCCTTGGGCTTAACTTTTCCACAATATCTGGTGATGATGATTTTGTGGAAAGAGGACGGTGTCAGTTTGATCAATGTGGCGCGTCAACTGGGCCAACAGCCCGGCGCGCTCACGCCAGTTATCAAACGCATGGCCGAACAGGGCCTTTTGACCCGCAATCGAAGCGCAGATGACGAGAGACAATTGCAAATTTACCTGACTGAGGAAGGCAAACGGATCCGTGAAAAGGCGCTGGATGTATACGCATGTGTGGTTGAGCAGTGTGGTATGACACCCACTGACATTCATCGACTAAAGTGCGAGTTGGATGCCCTTCGCGAACGTTTGTTGAAAGCCTGATCGCTTGCCCGTAATTAATTATTGCGATAACATTCTGGACTATTGACGTTTTTTATGAAGGCGTCTTTTTAAATAGTTATTGCGATAACTGTTTATTGCTTCTTTCACCCAATCACAGGAGAAAACAATGCAAGTAGTGTACTCAACCAAAGCCACATCCACTGGCGGTCGTGAGGGTGGTTCAGCCACCGACGACGGCCGTTTGAAAGTACAGCTGAGCACCCCCAAAGAATTGGGTGGAGCCGGTGGCCCAGGTACCAATCCCGAGCAGTTGTTTGCTGCCGGTTACTCAGCCTGTTTTATCGGTGCAATTAAATTTGTGGCTGGGCAAGATAAAATCAACCTGCCTTCCGAGCCTGAAATTACGGCGACTGTCGGCATTGGTGGCAACCCGAAGGGTGTGGGTTTCGCCATTACCGTGGACATGAGCATCAAACTGGAAGGCATGGACAAAGCTGCCGCCAGCGCTTTGGTAGAGAAGGCGCACCAGGTGTGCCCTTACTCCAACGCAACCCGTAACAATGTGGATGTAAAGTTGACTGTGGTGTAAGCGCACACAGGCTTTGAACCGTTTGAGAAGCGGTGGGCTTGAGAAGGCCCGCCGCTTTTTGTTTTTCTGTTGGGAAGATTGAATGCACAACCACTATGCCAAACCCGCGTGGGTCAACAATGCCAAGGGCGATGTACGCTGTGCAGGTTTCGAGTTGGAATTTGCAGGACTTGATTTGCAAACCGCCGCCAATGCCGTAGCGCAGGCCGTGAACGGCGAGGTGATCAAGGACACCCAAGCGGAATGCAAAGTAAGGCACCCGCAGTTCGGTGATTTCAAAATTGAGCTGGACTGGAGCTTTGCAAAAAACATGGCACGCAAGCGGCTTGAAGAGCAGGGCGCAAGCGAAGACGCTGTGTTGGAGTTGATGACCGACTTGGCTCGGCAAGTGGTGCCTCTCGAGGTTGTGTGCCCGCCTGTTCCTGTGGATCAACTCCAGGTGCTCGATAGTATGGTGAGGGCTCTGCAACAGGCTGGCGCCCTGGGTACTTCCGACTCACTGATTTACGCATTTGGCGTGCACATTAACACTGAATTGCCAGCTCTGACTGCGCAAACCCTGGTGCCCTATTTGCAGGCTTACTGTGTTTCGCAACACTGGTTGATGAAGGCACACGATGTGGACACCCTGCGTCGTTTAACGCCTTATATCGACACCTATCCAAAACGATACGTCCAAACTGTGATGGCCTACACGGTTGATACGCCGATGCAACAACTCATCGATGATTACCTGGAATACAACCCCACACGAAACCGGGGTATGGATTTGCTGCCATTGTTCAAACAGATTGATGAAGCGCGTGTGTTGGCTGCGGTACAGGATGAGCGTGTCAATGCTCGTCCCACTTTTCATTACCGTTTGCCAAACTGTGAGATTGAAAAGGCCGGTTGGGGTTTGGTCGACAGCTGGAATATTTGGTGTGTGGTGGAACACCTGGCCGCGGACCCGGTCACATTGAAGTCCATGTGTGAACAATGGACTGATTACAACGAGAACCTGATCAACTTGAAGGAAGAACCTTGGCACCAGGAATTGGCGCACATTCACGAAAACCTGTTGTCGGTGTAACCGGCAACGCCAAGTGGTGGTCGCCATCGTGGTTCAGTATCCGGTTTGCGGTGTGGTTGGCCGGGGGCACAGCCCGGCGCATCAGCGTAAAGCACGCTTGGCCTATGTCGCAAATCGATGCGCTGGTTGTGAGTGGCGGTGACGATATTCACCCCTCACTGTATGGCGAAGAAGAGGCGCCCAAGGCGCATTACGACCCAGATCGCGATGCCCTTGAGCAAGCGCACATTGCCTGGGCCTTAAAGCACCAAATGCCCATGCTGGGCATTTGTCGCGGCACCCAGTTGATCAATGTCAGTTTGGGCGGCAGCCTGCACATCGATATTCGCGCAAGGCGCAAGTTAACCTCAAACCGGGGCACGGTGCTGCCACGCAAAACAGCGGCCTTGCGGGCCAGCAGTTGTTTGGCCACAGTGACCTGCGCCAGTCGCTTGCGCATCAACAGCCTGCATCATCAGGCGATTGACCAACTGGGTGAAGGGGTGCAAGTTGTGGCCCGCGATCTCGATGGTTTCGTGCAGGGCATTGAACCCTCTGGCCCTTGCCACTGGCTGGGTGTGCAGTGGCACCCGGAATATTTGCTCTACCGCCCGCAGCACAGGCGCCTGTTCAAATGGCTTGTGCAACAATGCAGGCAAGCCACCTTCCGCGTGTAATCCATGTCGTATTCCTTGCTGTTTGCTTCTGCCTTTCTGGCGGCCACCATTTTGCCTTTCTATTCCGAGGTGGTTTTGTTTGCCATGATTCGTGCTGGCGAACCCGCCGGCTTGTTGTTGGCTGTGGCAGCGGTGGGCAACACTCTGGGTTCGGTTGTGAACTGGGTGCTGGGGCGTTACCTGCTGCACTTTCAGCACAAAAAATGGTTTTATTTCAAACCCGAGCAGATCGAGAAAATGCAGGCCTGGTTTCAGCGCTACGGTGTTTGGAGTTTGTTATTGGCCTGGATGCCGATTGGCGGCGACCCTTTAACCCTGGTCGCCGGTATCATGCGTGTGAACTTGTGGTTGTTTATTGTGCTGGTCGGTATTGGAAAAACATTGCGCTATGTGGCGGTGATTTATTTTTCTGAAATGTCGGTGGCCTGGTTTTAATCAAATTCAGACAAGAAGGAAATGGTGTTGTCATGAACCCGAGTGATTTGCCCAACCTGGATACCAATTGTTTCAAGCAACCTGAACGCGAACTGTTGGGAGACACGCTGCTGCACCCGCCGCGCATTCTGATTTTGTATGGCTCGTTGCGTGCGCGCTCATTCAGCCGTTTGGCGGCCGAGGAGGCTGGCCGCCTGCTGACGTTGATGGGTGCCGAGGTGCGGTTTTTCAACCCGGAAGGTTTGCCTTTGGTGGATGAGGCGAATGAGCAACACCCCAAAGTGCAAGAACTTCGTGAGTTGGCCGACTGGTCTGAGGGCCAGGTGTGGAGTTCGCCCGAGCGCCACGGTGCCATGACTGGTGTGATGAAAACACAAATTGACTGGTTGCCTCTGACTGGTGGTGCCAAGCGGCCCACGCAGGGCAAAACCCTGGCTGTGATGCAGGTGTGCGGTGGTTCGCAATCGTTCAACGTGGTGAACCAGTTGCGGGTGCTGGGCAGGTGGATGCGCATGATCACCATTCCCAATCAATCTTCAATTGCCAAAGCATTCATGGAGTTTGATGAGAATAACCGAATGAAGCCCTCGGCGTATTACAACCGCTTGGTCGATGTCATGGAGGAACTGATGAAATTCACCTTGCTGACTCGCGGCCATGCGCAATACCTGGTCGACCGATACTCCGAGCGTGTAGAGTCTGAAGAACAATTGTCCAAACGTGTTAACCAGCGCAGCATTTAACTTTGAACAGGTGAGCGCACCACTGTGTTGAAAATATTGGCCTGTTTCATTTGGTTCACTTGCCTGGGCACCGCCCATGCAGGCAGTGCCACCGTGGCGGCGGCGGCCACTTTGCGCCATGCGCTGGATGAAATTTCACCTCAATTTACCAAAGCCACAGGGCACACCTTGAAGGTGGCTTATGGTTCGTCGGGTAACTTTTACAGTCAAATCAAACAGGGTGCACCGTTCGATGTGTTCCTGTCGGCCGACATGGTTTTTCCTCAAAAACTGGTCGACGAAAAACTGGCTGTAGCGCCTGCATTGCCCTATGCCGAAGGGCGTTTGGTGTTGTTGTTGCCGCGGAAAAGCCGCTTGAAACCCGATGGTACTCTGGCCGATTTGGCCGCAGCTTTGAAGGACGGTCGCCTGAGCAAGCTGGCCATTGCCAACCCCACGGTGGCGCCGTATGGCACCCGCGCGCAAGAAGCGCTGATGCATGCTGATTTGTGGGCCGGCGTGAAGCCAAGATTGGTGATTGGAGAAAACGTGGGCCAGGCCACGCAGTTTGTGGCTTCAGGTGCGGCGCAGGCCGGGCTTGTGGCCTTGTCGCTGGCGCTTGCGCCTGACTTGGCTGCACGTACCCAATATGCCTTGGTGCCCCGTGAATGGCACCAACCTTTGGTTCAAGGCATGGTGTTGATTCAACCCGAGAACCCGGCTGCAAAAGCATTGGCCGACTATCTAAAAACCGAGACCGCGCGGGCAGTATTGAAAAAGTATGGCTATGACGAGGTGCGTGGGCGATGATGGACTGGTCCGCTTTTGCCTTGTCCATGCAGCTTGCCTTTAGCACCTTGGCTGTTTTGCTGCCATTGGGTTTGCTGGCGGGTCGCTGGTTGGCGCGCACCTCGTTCAAAGGCCGAACATGGATTGAGGCTGCCATTTTATTGCCCCTCGTGCTGCCACCCACAGTCATGGGCTATTACCTGCTGGTTGCGCTGGGTGGTGCGTCGCCAGTTGGGCAATGGCTGCAAAGCAGCTTCGGCATTTCACTCACATTTAATTTCACTGGTTTGTTGCTGGCTTCAGTTGTGTTCAATATTCCATTTATGTTGCAACCCATTCAGCGCGCATTTGAATCCATTCCCCACAACTTGAACGAGGCAGCACAGGTGAGTGGTTTGAGTACCTGGGTCATTTTCACCAAGGTGGAATTGCCCTTGGCCTGGCCTGGAGTTTTGTCGGCCATGGTGCTGACCTTTGTTCATACCTTGGGCGAGTTTGGTGTGGTGCTGATGATTGGTGGCAGCATTCCCGGTGAAACCCGAACCCTGGCCATTTCAATTTATGACAGCGTACAAAGTTTCGACTTGGACGCAGCCAACACCATGTCGCTGGCCCTGTTGATGTTCTCGCTGGTGGCGGTGGCCACTTCGCTGTGGTTGTCGGGTCGAAGAAGGCGCAAGCCATGACCAGCGCATTGTTTGTTGATATCGAGCAGCAAAAACCGATGCCGCTGCGTGCAGGTTTTTCTTGCGAGGCTGGGCAGCTACTGGCCTTGGTGGGGCCTTCCGGGGCAGGGAAGTCGTCTATTCTGCGTGTGCTGGCAGGATTGATGAAACCTGCAACTGGCCGCATTGAAGTGGGCGGGCAGGTTTGGCTTGATACCGCGAAAGGAATTTTTCAAACACCGCAGCAGCGTCGGGTGGGCTTGGTGTTTCAAAACTATGCCCTGATGCCGCACCTGAGCGCCGCCGCCAATGTTGCGCTGGCCTTGCAGCACTTGCCCAAAGGCGATCAGATCATCGAGGCGGTGCAGTGGCTCAAGCGTGTGCGATTGACTGCAGACGAAGCCATGCGAAAACCAGCTCAATTGTCGGGTGGTCAACAGCAACGCGTGGCCCTGGCCCGTGCACTGGCCCGTCAACCTCATTTGTTGTTGCTGGATGAGCCCTTTTCTGCGGTCGATCAAATGAATCGCGAGGGCCTGTACCGTTTGCTGGCTGAACTGCGGGCCGATCTGAATATCCCGATTGTGCTGGTCACCCACGATCTGAATGAAGCCCGCATGCTGTGCGACAAACTGGTGGTGCTGGACCAGGGGCAGGTGCTGCAGGAGGGCCCAGCCTTTGATGTACACCGCAGACCTCGCAACTCCAGGGTGGCCGACTTTGTGGGCATTCAAAACCGGTTTCATGGAGCCTGGCTTGGGCCTGGCCAAGAAGCCGGCGTGGGGCATTTGCTTTGGACCCGCGCGCTGGATACCCAGCAAGCAACTGCCTCCAACGGCTTTCAGCTAAGGGTGAGGGACAAAGGAAAAATTCCGCCCGGTTTTCCGGTGAACTGGGTGGTGCATGCCGATGGCTTGACTTTGAAGCCTGCCGCCTACAATTTGCAGCGCGACGGTTTTGTGGTGTTGCCTGTGCATGTAGAAGCGCACCGCGATTTGGGTGAGCTCAGCCTGATTGATTTGACCATGGATGTTGCACCGTTCGAGACGCTGAAAATGGCGGTGCCCGGGGCGCAGCGTTTGGGGCTGAAAAAAGGCGAACCTTGTGTAGTCGAAATGGACTTGGCATTAATACACATTATGCCGAAAAAACACCGACAGTAATAAATGGCAAGAGTGCTTAAGTAAAGTACGAAATAAAGTAAGTAACTGATTTACAAGGTGAATCTGAAAGTGTTGGCTTGAAGTATGAAGGTTTGGAGACAATTCAAACTTACAAAAAAATATGAGCAAAACACTTCAAACCGCGCTTGCGCTCAGCACGCTTGCGCTTCTCGCCGGGTGCCTGGGTGGCAACGATTCCAGCCCAGTGGCTGGGGGCGATGGCCCCACCGTAACCAATCCCAATGAAGAAACCCCGGTCGATCTGGAGCCGGGTGATGGCATTCGGGTTTTATCAAATCGCGCCGACTTGATCAGCGACGGCAACGCCCTGATTGAGATTACTGCCGAAGACCCCGCCAACCTGCAGAACGTGAAGGTGATGCTGGGCACAGTGGATGTCAGTGACCAGTTTGCGCTACGCGACAATGGCCGTTACATGGGGCGCATTCAAGGCTTGGCCTTGGGTGAAAACCGCATCATGGCCGTGTTGAAAAACACGGGTCGAATCGTGACCACGATCACGAATCACCCCAACGGTGGGCCCGTATTCTCTGGGCCGCAAGTACAACCCTGGACTTGCACCAACGAGGGTTTCATAGATGCCCAGTGCAATCAGCCGGCAGTTTTTAGTTTTTCATACCTGCCCGCCAACAAGCTGCAACACGTGCTGACCAATTCGAACTTTCAGGAACAGGAATTTGCGCCCACCTTCCTGCCTTACGATCCAGAAAACCCGCCGCCTGCCGGTGAAATTGCCATGACCACCACCGACAATGGTGTGACTGTGCCTTTCATCATCCGTACGGAACGGGGTGTGCAGAACCGTGATCGCTATCAAATTCGCACCCTGTTCAATCCCTCTGAAGACTGGCAGCCCTGGAAACCCCAGGCACAGTGGAATGGCAAGGTGCTGATTCACCATGGCGGCAATGTGGGCGTAACCTACGGCCCGGGCAACCCGCCCAACGGCGACATTTCGGGCACAGCACCGGATGGTGCCGAGTTTTTGCTGGGCGACAGCATTACTGTGGCCTTGGGTCGCGGCTTTATTGCCACGTCTACAGCCTTGGCCAATTTGGGCCACAACGTAAACCTGGTGACGGCTGCAGAATCGCTGATGATGGTGAAAGAACGCATTGTTGAACAGTACGGCGAAATCCGCTACACCATGGGTACCGGTTGCTCGGGTGGCGCCATTGCCCAGCAACACATTGCCAATGCTTACCCCGGTATTTATCAGGGCATTATCGTGCAGTGTTCATACCCGGATGTATGGACCACGGCCTCACAGTTTGCCGATTACAACTTGTTGAATTCCTACTTTGGCAATCGCTATCCCGGCGTGAATGAAGCTGAAAATGCCAATCAGTTTCCCAACTTCAACCCCAACTTTTTGCCCTACGTGCAGTGGAGTGCAGTGTACGGTCACTTGCCGGTGAACCCTGTGTTGTCGGACAACGCGTTTTTCCCCAAGGCCTATCCGTTCGCAGACAACTGCCGTGGCCTGAATGGGGCCGCTACGCCTTATGACCCAGTGAACAACCCGGGCGGGCTGCGCTGTGGCTTGATCGACTACATGAGCACCCAGTTTGGTTTTAGAACACCCGATGTATGGAGTGCCAACGAAAAGAAAATTGGTCGAGGTTTTGGCGGTATTCCGCTGGACAATGTGGGCGTGCAATATGGCCTGGGCGCGCTTCAGCAAGGCACCATCACTGCGGATCAGTTTCTGGATTTGAACCGCAATATCGGTGGTTTTGATGTCGACATTCAGCGTGTGGCCACGCGCACCGTGGCAGATCCCCTGGCTTTGACCAACTCCTATAAAACAGGTGCGGTCAACACGGCAGAGCATTTAAGCAACATCCCGATTATTGACTTGCGTGGTCCCGACCCCGGTATTGCGCACGATGCATTTCACAGCTGGCAGATGCGCGCCCGCTTGAATGCCACACAGGGGCATTTCGACAACCATGTGATTTGGTTCGGGCAATTGGTACTTGCGGGCGACTCTACCTACAGTACGGAGGCCTTGCTGGTGATGGACCGTTGGCTAAGCCAGATTGAGGCGGATGACAGCAACAAGCCTTTGCCAGAAAAAGTAGTGGCCAACAAGCCAGCGTCTGCACGTGACAAATGCCTGTCTGCACAAAGCATTTATGCCGATGACGGCCCCTTCGTACCGCTGACTGGCAATTTGTTTTACCCGGAGCCAATTTTGCCAATGGCCAATTCAAGCAGTATTCCAAAGCCACCACCTGAAGCAGGTCAGATATTTGACCAGTTGAGCAATCAAGTGTGTGGCCTGGATTTCTCGGCCGTGGATTCCACAGGCATGTCAGCCCAGTTGACTGGCCCAATTGCTGAATTGCAACACGTGCTGGTGCAAACCCGCTTTGGCACACCCCGCACTGTGGCGGGCGACGACATTCGCACACTTACCAACAAGTGTGTGTTAAAGCCGGTTGACCCTGCAGACTACGCCGGTGTGGTGTCGATTACCGATGCTGCGGCTTTCGTGGCACAGGTGAAGGAAATTTTCCCGCAGGGCGTGTGCGATTACAGCAAGCCCGGCGTGGGCACGCAATCCACACAGACCTGGCTGCGCTACGGCACTGCCACCGAGAAGTTGATTGGGGGAACACCGTTGCCAGCCAAGCCAGCCAATTCAAGGCAGGGTTGGGCAGCACCCGCTTTTAGGAATGTTAATTCACAGTAATTAATCATTTATCAATTGAATGAATAGAGGGGGCTTTGCCACGGTAATGCCCCCTTCTTTTTTTTCCCGATCGGGCACACTGGGTCTATTCAATCCAGTGAATCCGCTCCCCTTGAACTCTGAAAAAATAACTCCCGACGTGTTGGAGCACAGCCCCGTTGGCTTGATGCAGGTTGATCATGCCGGGCGAATTCTTTCCCTGAATTCGTATTGCGCCGATATTTTCGGTTACTCAGTGGTCGAGTTGCTGGATCGGCCTTTTGAAATGCTGTTGCCACCAGAGTTGAGAAACGGGCATTCCAGCCTGTTTCAGAAATTCATGCAGTCGTCCACGGGGCGGATGATGGGGCAGGGCACCGGGCAGAGATACTTTCCCGCTCATCACAAAGCTGGGCATGAAATTTCTGTACAAATTGGCTTGAACGTTAATCGCGAAGCCGAAACACCGATTGTCATTCTTGCGATAGTGGATGTGACCGACAAGGCCAAGCTGCTGAATGAACTGAAGCATGGCAATGAGCGTTTGCGTCACAAAACCAAAGAACTGATGCAAGTGGTGCGGCAGCAGAATCACTTTTTGAATGTGGTCAGCCACGAGCTGCGCACCCCCTTGAACAATTCACTTGAAATGCTGAACCAGTTGTCGGCCACTCGACTGGACGAGGATCAAGCGGAGTTGTTTCAAGACCTGGACAAAGCCAATATTGATGTAACCCGCAGCGTAAAAATGTTAATGGATTACGCCGACAGCATGTTGGGCGAGCTTCAGCTGGACGAAGAAGCGTTTGATTTGCGCGCCCTTTGGCTGGACCGCTTGCGGTTGGTGCAACGCGCGCATCCCGGGCAAATTCACCTGCTGGACATTCATGAGGAATTCGATTTTGACCCTTTGGTGTTGGGTGACAAAGTGCGCATTGGTCGCATGATGCACGGTTTGATCGACAATGCCATGAAGTTTTCAGATGCCCACCAAATCAAAGTGCACATTGCATTCAAGGCCGAGCCGCTCGCGGAACTTTATTTCGAGGTCAGCGATGATGGAATTGGCATGGCCGATTCACTGATCCAATCGATTGGCCAACCTTTTGCTAACCAATCTGTGCGCCGCACCCGTGGGGGCGGTGGCATGGGTGTGGGCTTTTATCTCACCCACAAGTACCTTGGAATGATGGGTGGGCAGCTTTTGTTGAAAAGCCGACAGGGCGAAGGCACTTGCAGCAGCATTCAGCTGCCGCTTAACTTGCTGGGCAGGGCCAGTGCGCAGGCTGTGTCGGCCGACCGGGCCGAAGGCGAATTGCCTTTGAGTAATCTGAAGCTTTTACTGGTGGAGGACGACCCCACCGTGGCGAAGATTAATGCCATTCGACTTCGCAAGCTGGGCGCCCATGTGGTGGTGGCTGGGAACGGTCAAGTGGCCGTTGAAATGCTTCAGGACAAAAGCGTGGACATTGCCGCAATCCTGATGGATTTACACATGCCGGTCATGGATGGGTTCAGTGCCACACGCCATATTCGCGACATGGTGGAGTATGTAAAAATTCCAATTGTGGCGGTGACCGCTGGTTCGCGTTTGGCTGAATATGCACGCGCCATGGCGGCGGGTATTGATGCCTTTTATTCCAAACCTTTTGAGCCCAACGTGCTGGTTCAATACTTCAAGGCGCGTGGTGTGATTCGCTAGTACAATGTAATTTTATTACTTCGGGTTTGCCCCGGCGTGTGCATGAATTTACTTGACCGAATCCGCATGGAGCTGGAGCAGTTTTCCGGTGCCGAACAGGCCGTGGCCCAGCTGGTATTAAAAGATCCCAGTGGTTTCCAGAAAATGCCTGTGACTGAACTGGCCAAACGCGCAGGTGTCAGCAGTCCGTCGGTGGTGCGGTTTTGCCGATCGCTGGGTTACGAGGGGCTGAGTGATTTCAAATTGAAACTGGCCGCCAGTTTGAATGCAGGGGTACCGTTCATTCACCAATCGGTGAAAGCAGGTGACAGTGGTGAAACCCTGATTCAAAAAGTACTCGACAACGCCATTCACACACTGCGCACTTTCCGCAATACAGCCCCGGCCAAACCCATCGACAAAGCCACACAGTTGCTTGCAAAAACAATTGAAAAAAAAGGTCGGCTTGTTTTCTATGGGGTGGGCAATTCGGGGTTTGTGGCGCTGGATGCAGAGCACAAGTTTTTCCGCATGGGTTGTACAGCGCATGCTTACTCCGATGGGCATTTGCAGATCATGGCTGCATCCATGTTGAACAAAGCCGATTGCCTCATCATTATTTCAAATTCAGGCCGCAGTCAGGATTTACTCGACGCCACGCAAATTGCCCGCGCAGCGGGTGCAAGTACCATTGCCATCACAGCGTCGGGTTCGCCTTTGGCCCAAGCGGTACAGGTGCATATTCCTGCAGATCATGGTGAATACTACGAGCAGTACAGCCCCATGGTGTCGCGCTTGTTGCACCTTTGTGTTGTGGATGTGCTGGCTACGCAAGTGGCGATGCGGCTGGGCGATTCAGTTCAGAAAAACATGGCGCGCTTGAAGAAAAACCTGATCGACAGCCGTTACACCAAGTGATGCGGGTTGGCGAAGTTTTCCGCCAAACCAGTGAAGTCAGTTCTGCAGGCAATCAGGCTGGTGTTTTCAAAACCCGGTTTGTTCGGAAACTTCTCATCGGCTTGTGCCGAGCACACCAGCAACACATTGCCTTGCGTACCGCCAAAGCAAGGCATGGTGGGTTTGGCCAAAGGCAATTCAATGCTTTCAACGAACTCGCCGCGTTCGCTGAAACGGTCAAGCCGATAGCCCTCCAGGATGGCAACCCAGTAGCTGCCATCGGATGAAAAACAGGCACCATCGGGCCGTGCAGTTCCTTCGGAATACTGTTTGATCAATTGCCGGTTACTGAACTCCCCAGTCTCGACCGAGTAATCAAATCGCCAAATGCATTTGTGCCGCGTGTCGCTGAGAAACACCGAGTCGCCTTTTGGAGAAAACGCGAGGCCATTGCCCACAATCAAATCGCCTATTTTTAGCTCGACCTTTCCCGACTCAATGCGATACAGTGCGGCGGTGGCGGGGCTGCGGGCATCGACCAAGGTTGAAATCCAGATTCGGCCGTTTGTATCTGCGCGGCCATCGTTGAAGCGGTGCTTGCCTGAATCGAAAGGCGCATGCAGCTTCAGGGTGCAGCTGTTGCCCTCGATCAGCCAGCCGCCTTGCCTGCCCAGTGCCACCCAAGTGTTCGCCTTCGCAGTGGGCAGCACGCAGCCTATTTCATCGGGCAATTGCAAGGCGCTTGGTTGCGCTGAATCGTCCAAAGTTGTGTTCAATACATCGCTTTGATCCAGGCGATACAACATGCGCTTGTTGATGTCCACCCAAGCCCAGCCACCGTGTGCATACCGTGGGCTTTCGGCCAGGCTACAGGCGGGCAGTGGCAGGGCTTGCCATTTCATCATGAGGCGGAATTTTTCAGGAAATGGTTGATCAGGTGTGCGGTCACCGGGTTCTCTGCAGGGGTATGGCCAGGTGGCACGCTGTGTTCCAGTTGCTCGGCTATGCCTTTGCCCAATTCAACGCCCCATTGGTCGAAGGGATTGATATTTTGCATGGCGGCCAGCGCAGCAGTGCGGTGTTCCCACATGCACAACAGTGCGCCAAGCGAGTAGGGCGTCAGCGAATCGAGAAACACCATTTGAACAGGCCGGTGACCCGGGCAAGATTTGTAATTGCTGGCGGTGTTGTTGAGCTCTTCGGGTGAGTTTAAACGCCCCACCGAGAAAGCCTCAGACTGCGCCAAGGCATGCGAGAGCAGCACTTGGTGCGACTTGACTTCATCATGGTCGGGTTGCACCACTGCGATCAACTCAACTGAGCTTGCAATTTTGCTTTGGTGCAGCATCTGGAAAAAAGCATGTTGCCCATTGGTACCCACATCGCCCCACAGAATCGGGCAGGCGGGTTTGTCGAGCAACTCGCCCTGGTTGTTCACGCCTTTGCCCAGTGATTCCATCCACAGTTGTTGAAGGTAGGGTACCAGCTGACCCAAGCGTGAATCGTAGGGGCTCAGCATCAGCGAGGCCGCGCCGTGTTCCAGGTTGTACAGGTCGCTCAGCGCCAGCAGCGTTGGAATACATTGACTGGCTTTGCTTTGCAACACATGGCCATCCATCAAGGCAGCGCCTTCAAGCAGTTCATTGAACACCGGGTTGCCGTGCACCATGCGCACGCCAATTGAGACTGGGCCCCACAGGGAATAACGCCCGCCCACCGTTTCGCTGAATTCAAATACCCGGTCAGCGGCCACGCCCAACTCAATCGCTTTGTTGGGTTTGCAGGTTGCGGCCACCAGTGCTTTGGGGCGGTACTCAGGCCCCGCGGCATCGAGCCATTTGAAAATATGCTGCGCGTTGTGCAGGGTTTCGCGTGTTGAAAATGATTTGCTGGCAATGACCACCAAAGTGGTTTTCGGGTTCAGTGCAGCCAACGCAGCTTTCATTTCATGAAAGTCCACATTGGCGACAAACCGGATATTCAATGCCGGTGCTTCACCCAAATCCAGTTTGCTGAACACGTCATTCAGCAGACGGGGGCCTAGGTCAGAACCACCAATGCCCAAATGCAATACGCTGTCGTAGCGTTTGCCGTCGGGAGTGGTGTAGCGGCCCGAGCGCACCTGTTCAACGAAGGCTTCCATCTGGTGTTGCACTTGCCTGGTCAGTGCCAGTTCATCCCGACCATTGACCACCAGCGAAACTGGTGCAGGGTAGGCCTGCTGGTTGCAGGCTGCTCTCAGGGCCCAATGACCGGCTGGCCGGTGTTCTGTGCTGTTGACCACCTCGCCGCTGAACATGCGGTGAATGAATGTGGACAAATGCTGATGTGCCTGGGATTTTTCAAAGTTCAGCACATGGCTGGCGTTGTATAGCTGTCGATCCAGATTGATATGGATTGGACCAACACTGCGGGAAAGATAACCTGGGTTCAAGGCAGATGTGTTCATGAATAGGCCAATAAGAAAATAAAAAAGGCGCTGAAAACAAGCTTCAGCGCCCAGTTTCGCATGACTTCAAGAAAGTATGTTTACTCTGCCTCCAAATTTGGATCAGGGTGTGCTTTGCGGCTCTGTCATGAAGCCAAGTTTTTCTACGCCGGCACGTTGTGCAGCGGCCATCACCTGAATCACCTTCTCGTACTCCACGGCCTTGTCGCCCTGAATACGCAACTCGGGTTGTTTTTCCTGTTGCGCCACAGCTTGCAAACGAAGTTCCAGGTTCTCAAAAGTCAGTGACTCGTCATTCCACATCAGGCTGCCATCGCGCTGTACCGTCAACGTGACCACATCGGGTTTTACCTCAGTGGGTTGTTGGCTGGCTTGCGGCAAGTCTACTTTCACGGAATGCGTAATCACTGGCACGGTGATGATGAAAATAATCAGCAGCACCAACATGACGTCCACCAGGGGTGTCATGTTGATTTCACTCATTTCCTGCTGATCGTCGTAAGAATTGAACGACATGGCTTACGCCTCCTTTTTCAAGGGCATGGTGCGCACGGCGGAATCTTTCTGCATGGGTGAGCCGGTCAGGAAATAGGCATGCAACTGGCGCGCGAAGCGGTTCAGCTTGCTCAGCAAGCCCTTGTTGGCGCGGGTCAGTGCGTTGTAGCCCAGCACAGCCGGAATGGCCACAGCCAAACCAAATGCCGTCATGATCAGCGCCTCGCCCACAGGGCCCGCCACTTTGTCGATACTGGCCTGACCTGAAACACCAATGCCCACCAGCGCATGGTAAATGCCCCACACCGTGCCGAACAGGCCAACAAAGGGCGCAGTAGAACCGACAGAGGCCAGAATGGAAAGGCCTGATTGCAGTTTCTCGGCGGCTTCATCCATGGCACCACGAAGTGCTTCACTTAGCCAGTCGGCCAGGCTGATTTGCCCGTGCAGGTCGTCCTTGTTGGTGCTGTGGTGGTTGACCGCAGCCTGGCCTTCAATCGCCATATGGTGAAACGGGTTGCCGGTGTCTTTGCCTAGCACCTGCAAGCCTTCAGCAAAGCTGTGGGTGTGCCAGAACTTGTCGACCGCCCCCACATTTTTACGCAGGCGATAAAGGCGAATGCTGCGAGTGATGATGACGTACCAGGACGCAATCGACATGATCAACAGCAGCAGTGCCACGCTTTTGATGACCCAGTCACCTTGCGCCCACATGGCGGCCATACCGTAAGGATTGTTTTCCATTTCAATAAACCTCGCTTAAATTCAATGTTCTCAGTTATTCAATACGAAAGAAACCGGTTGCACATACCAAAACGGAATTGGTTTGTCGCCACGTTTGGCGGGCACGTACTTCCAGGTTTTCACAGCCTGAAGGGCTGCGTTGTCCAGTCGCGGAAAGCCGCTTGAGCGGTTCAATTTGATTTCTCCCACGCTGCCATCGGGAAGAATGTACACGTCCAGCATCACCCGGCCCTGCTCACCCAGCCTGCGTGACAAGGCTGGATATTGGGGTGCCGGGTTGTTCAGGTGCGCAGCGTCGGTACGTGGTGGCGTTACAGGTGCTGGTGCCTCCGGCGCAGGCGTGGCCTGTTGCACTGGCGGGGCGGGTGGTGCAGGTGCAGCCGGGGCCGCTTGTTGCACGGGTTCCGGAGCCACTTCACGCACAGGCTCTGGCTTGGCCACAGGCTTTGGCGTTGGTTTTGGTGTTGGTTTTGGAACGACCGGTTTCGGCTCAGGCTTGGGTGGCGGCGGAACTGGCTTGGGCGGTGGCGGCGCAGGTTCAGGTTCAGGCGCTACCAATACACCCACCACGCTGGGTGGCGTAATCACGGGGTCACTTACGCTGAGTTGTTGTGCGGCCCAAACCAAACCCAGCACGTGCAACAACACCACACCGGCGAAGGTGACGGCGTTACTGATGGATTGAGTGTTGTTGCCCTGTAGAGCACTCATTGGAACGGACATGGTGTTCAACGTTGTGTTCATTGAGTCAATTGCTTCGATCTTGCTTGCGGACTATTCAATCAGCAAGCAATTTTCATGCACTCCAATTTTGTGAATGAGAATTAATATCAAAAAGAGTGTATCAGATCTTGGCGATCAAAATTCGACCGACAAGCTCACATTGACGGTTCTAGGCGTGCTGGTGCCCACTCGCACTGCACCGAATGAATCGGTGGTGGTGCCAGCTTGCGCGTAGTTGTACTCCTCATCCGTGATGTTTTTCAGGTTCAGCTGCACTTTCCACCCGTCGGCCTTGTAGTAAGCCAAGGCATCCAGTTGCGCCCAGCCATCGTATTTGGCGCGGTTTTCTGTCGACACAAATGAACCGGTTTGGGCAAACACACCGAGCCCCAGGCCCAAGCCTTTGTATTGGCCGCGCTGCACTTCATACACACCAAACAAATTGCCGGAATGCTCGGGAATGCCCGGCAAGGCATTGCCCTCTTGGCCAGCCAGTGAAGGGTCTACCGCCAGGAGCTGATTGTCCAGGTAGGCGTAGCCTGCAACCACGCGGAATGCATCGTTCACCTTGCCGATTGCTTGAATGTCGAAGCCCAGGGTTTGGGTTTCGCCCAAGTTGGTGGACCACTGTTCACCTGCTGGCAAACCAGATGACGCCGGGTCGGTGACTGCCACATCGGATTTGCGCAAATCAAAAATTGCCGCGGTAATGTCCAGTTGCTTGTTCAGTAACTGTTTTTTTACACCCAATTCATACTGCTCGGTGCGTTCCGGATCGAGAGGGGCACCGCCAATGCCGTTGCCCGTGGCCGGGTTAAAGCCAGTGGCAGTGGTGGGGGTGAAGCCTTTGGCCCAGCTACCGTAGTACGACAATGTGTTGGTGGCTTTGTACACCAGACCAAACCGGGGTGAAATGTCATCGCTGTCTACGTTGGCTTGGCGGTCTTCAAATTGGGTGCTGCGCAAGCCCGCCAGCAAATTCCATTTCTCGCCGATTGAAATGAGGTCTTGAATAACAAAGCCCTGTTGACGGGCACTGCTTCCGCCTTGGGTGAACGGACCCACGACCACTCCGCCAGGCGGAATTCCGCTGTACTGCCCTGTGTTCACGTTGTAAGTGATTTGGGTGCCTGAGGCAGAAATAGTGTTGTTCACAATACGCTCGTAATCACCTTGCAACAGGAATTTGTGACTGATGTTCTGCCCGAACATACTGCCGCCATCCAGTTGCCACTGGTACTTCAGCACCATGCTGTCGCTTTCGCCCTGGCCACCCTGTTGCGACGCTCGAATGGCGACATCACCATTGTCTGCAACCACCTGTGCATTCGGACCAATAGCCCTAGGGCTGGAGTCAAACAGAGTTTTGTCCACTCGCGTACGAGAATAGTTGGCTGTAATTGACGAGCCATTGTCAAAGAAATGTTCGGCCAGCAAGGCAAACCGGTTGTAGTCGCTTTCGGTGTTTTCATTCCAGCCGGGAATGCCATAAAACTGGGTGCCGTTCAGGCGACCACTGTAGGAATAGCCTGTGGCATTGTTGCCATCGAGCACCTGACCACGGTCCTGGGTGTAGGTGTCGGTGATGTATTCATACTGCGCGGTGACCAGTGTTTGAGGACTCAGCTTCCAGGTCAATGAAGGTGCTACCAGCTGACGATCGCGGAAGGTGAAATCCCGATGACTGCCGCTGTCTTCAGACGACACGATAAGCCGGTAAGCGAAGGTGTCGCTCAGCGGCCCGGTGAAGTCGGCTTCAACGCGGTAATAGTCGTCGCTACCGGCAATCACTTCGGCAGCACGGTACTCGGTGAATTTTGGTTTCTTGGTGACATAGTTGATGACACCGCCCGGTTCGCCCTGACCATACAAAATGGCAGCCGGGCCCTTCAATATGTCGTAACGCTCAATGTTGGCGGTTTCAGTGGTGGCAATGTTGGTGGCATTGAACACGTTGTTGATACGTGCGCCGTCTTTGTAAAGCGATTGGGAGGCATCGAAACCGCGTATTGAAAACTTTTCCTCGCCACCATTGCCCTGTTTGAATTTGGTGACACCGGCTACGTTGCGCAATGCATCTTCAACGTTGTTAACTTGCTGGTCTTCCAGAATGTCGATGGGAATGCTGATGGTGGTCAGCGGTGTGCTCATCGGGTCCGCTTCGAAGCCCAAGGCCGTATTGGTGGTCGGTTCTTTGTAAACCCGCTCAAACCCGGTAACCTGCACTTCTTTAAGTGTAGTCGCCTCATTTTGTTGAGTACTTTGTGACCATGCAGCCGGGTGACAACCTACAGCTGCGCCAATCGCCACGACCAGCGCGCGTTTATTCATGACAGCAATCCTTTGAGATAAAAGATGCACTGGCTTGCGGCGGCTGGCTGGTGCGGGAGGGTCTTTCTGAGCGAGGAAGGCCTACCGGTGAGGATGCCAACTGTTGCGAAGAAGGAGATTGATCGGTAGGCCCACGGCAATCTCACTCGGAAAGATAGAAACGAGAAGTGTTCTCATTATTATTTGGCTTTTCGATTTTGGCAAGTACTTTTTTAAGAAGCGCACCAGAAAAGGGTTTCGGCCCCCTTGGCCCGCGTTGTACACTGTGGATTGAGTTGATTTTTGAATGCAAGGGAGAGGAACAATGAAAGGTTCGAGCAAAGTAATTGCGGCACTGAATGCGCAATTGAAGAATGAATTGACTGCGATTAACCAGTATTTCCTGCATTCGCGCATTTTCGGCAATTGGGGCCTGGATGTACTGAAGAAAAAGGAATATGAGGAATCCATCGGTGAAATGAAGCACGCCGATTTGCTGATTGAACGCGTGCTGATGCTGGATGGCCTGCCCAATCTGCAAGACCTGGGCAAGTTGATGATTGGCGAAAATACACGCGAGATTCTGGAAAGCGACCTGAAAATGGAAAGCGCAGCCCAAGTGACGATCAAAGATGGCATCAAGGCGTCGGAGGACGAGCGCGATTATGTTTCTCGCGACATTCTGAAAGAAATTCTGGAAGACACCGAAGAACACATCGATTGGCTGGAAACCCAGCTGAGCCTGATTGACAGGGTAGGTTTGCAGAATTACGAGCAATCCATGATGGGTGTTTCAGAGTAAATCGTCTAACATTTTTCGAATTGCGTTGAAAAAATACTTGATTATAGTAATGCGAATCATTATTATTAATTTCAAGTTCAACGCAATTTGAGGCCCACCGTGATCGTCTGCATTTGTGCCAACGTAAGCGACCGTACCATTTCTGAAGCCGTGCGAAGCGGTTGTGGTTCAGTGGACGACATCACCATGAAAACGGGTGCATGTTCGGGCTGCGGCCAGTGCCGCATGCACTGCCAAAGTGAAATTGATGCGCACAACACGCTGATCCAAGTCAGTGAAATGAGCCAGCAAACGGTTTGATTTTCCAATTCAATCGCTTGGCTTAATTTCCCACCTTAGCTCCCAAATTTCAAAATTCTCGCGGCTGCCCTGGCGTGGCTGGGTTCACCCAACCCTTGTTCGGGGCTTGAGTTCCTTGATTCTGTAAATCGTCTTTTCGCGGCTTGCCGCGGCAACACAGTGCCTGCCTCGTGGCGAAACTGGTCGAAATAATCCAGCCAGGGTTGAACCTTTGCATTTGCCTGGGTTTGGCCTCCACATTGTTCTACGAATTCCTGATCGGTACGCCTGGCTTTGTAATCGGCCAGGCAGTCGGCCAACATGCCAACTTGTATGTTGTGAATGGAATGCGGGTTGAATTGGTACTTCAGAAAACCCTGGGTGCTGGAATGGACAATGTCAATTTTCAGGTCGGGCGCATTGTCGCGCGGCATGTGCAACACATGCGCAAAATTCGCGTCGCGTTTCAAATTCAGTCCGCCCAGTGTTTCTGTGTTCGCAAGCTCTACGCGACGAATCGCAGTGTCATTGACAACCACATCTAGATCATGAGGCATTGGCAATGCACACGTGGCGTTGGGGTGTTCAAGTGCATGAAGGTGCATGCTGGCGCTACCCACCAAAGTGTAGTTACCGCGACCGCCCAGCAGGGTGTCCAGAGCGTGAATCAGTTTGTTTGCATTGATGCCGGGCAGCGCGCTTTCAAGGGCAGTTGTAATGCGGGGGTTCAGCAGCAAATTTTGAGTGCGATCGGGAGAGTGACAAAGCGAAGAGGAAATAAGGGGTGCGTATTCTGGCCAAATACTC